>JBLMXS010000372.1:0-9930 GCA_050257895.1 Thiohalocapsa sp. | reverse complement strand
CGCCGGCGCTGACGGTGCTCTCCGGCGACACGGTGACGGTCGACTGCGTCTCCGGCGGCCGCGACGTGTTGCCGAGCGACCCGGCCTTCGAGATCCTCGCCGACCATCGCGCGATCCACGGGGCGCTGACGCCGCGGCTGGGGGCGCACATCTTGACCGGCCCGATCGCGGTCGAGGACGCCGAGCCCGGCGACGTCCTGCAGATCGACATCCTGTCGATCGAGTGCCGGCAGAACTGGGGCTACACCCGCATCCGGCCGCTGGCCGGGACGCTGCCCGAGGATTTCCCCTACACCAAGATCTGGCACAGCGGCATCGACCGCCAGCGCGGCGTCATGACGACGCCGTGGGGGCTGGAGATCGAGCTGGCGCCGTTCTTCGGCGTCATGGGGGTGGCGCCGCCGCCGGTCTACGGCGCCTGCAGCTCGATCCAGCCGCGCGAATTCGGCGGGAATATGGATTTGAAGGAACTGGTCGCCGGCACCACGCTCTATCTGCCGGTGTGGGCGCCCGGCGCGCTGTTCTCGGTCGGCGACGGGCACGGCGTGCAGGGTGACGGCGAGGTTTGCGTCACCGCGCTCGAGACCGCGCTGTCGGGCACTTTCCGCCTCAGCGTCCGCAAGGACCTCGATTTCCGCCTGCCGCGCGCCGAGACGCCGACGCATCACATCACGATGGCGTTCAACGAGGATCTCGACGATGCCGCCAAGCAGGCCTTGCGCGAGATGATCGAGCTGATCGGCGAGCGCCTCGACCTGCCGGCCGACGATTCCTACATGCTGGCGAGCCTGGCGGTCGACATGCGGGTGACGCAGCTTGTCGACGGCAACAAGGGCATCCATGCGATGCTGCCGAAGCGCTACGCGCCGGTATAGAGCAAGTAAGCCCGAGGCCGCTGTAGCCACCGTGATTCGTCATGCCCGCCCTCGGATCAAGTCCGGGATCGGCCATCTTTCCGCTGCCGCAAGCAATCCCCCACGTCCTCATGGCCCAGGTCAAGCCCGGTCATGACGGGTCTCCTTGCGGTCCGGTCGATCCCGACGATTTTAGCTAATCTTCAGTCAAACTGGCGGCGATTGTTGTGCCGAAATTTGACGATAACGGACGATTAATCTTATTATTTGTTGGTCGTCGAGAGGGAATGAGCGGTCTCGGCGTTGGCAAAGAAGAGCGGCGATACAATTACTTGAGGGATCAGGGTATGGAAAGCCAGCGGCCCAGATGGCGGCTGCCGCCCGGAAATCCGGCGACCGTCGGCAAAAGCGTCCTGATTGTCGAGGACAACCCGCTCAACATGAAGCTGTTTGCGGCGATGGTGGGGGCCCAGGGCTGCCGCGTGCTGCAGGCCGAGGACGGCCAGCGCGGGCTCGACCTGGCACAGCAGCAACACCCGGACCTCATCATCATGGATGTGCAGCTGCCGGGGATGTCAGGCCTCGAGGTGACGCAGGCGCTGAAGGCCGATCCGGAGACCTGCGACATCCCGATCATCGTTACCACGGCCTACGCCTATGACGATGAGGTCCGCGCCAGCGGCTGCGACGGCTTCATGGCGAAGCCGATCGCGATCGCGGAATTCCTCGAGATGGTGGAGACGCTGATGGCGCGCTCCCCGGCGCCGGCGCCGCAATTCTGCGACTGACCGCGCCGTTCGAGCCGGATCCGGCGGAGGCCGTCAGCCCCGCTTGCGCGGGGAACGACGATTGCGGAAAAAATCGCCTATGCCACCGCGACGCTGGCGGCGGCGGGGGCGATGAACGAATCGACGAGATCGAGGAATTCGCTGATCGCGATCGGCTTTGCGATAAAGCCGTCGCAGCCGCTGGCGCGAATCATTGCGTCATCGCTCTGCAGCGCGAACGCGCTCGTCGCGAGGATCGGGATGTTCTGCGTATCGTCAGCCGCTTTGAGCGCATGCGTCACGTCGAGCCCCGACATGTCCGGCAATTGCAGGTCCATGACGATCAGGTCGGGATGGCGGCGGCGCGCGATATCGAGGGCGCCGGCGCCATTCTCCGCCTCCAGGACGTCATAGCCCTGCGCGCTGATCATCGCGCTGAACAGCTTCATGTTGAGCGGGTTGTCCTCGACGACCAGGACGCACCGGCGGACGGCAGCGGCGTTGGGTAAAACTTCTTGCAACATCATCACCTGCCCGACCTCTGGTCGTTCAGCAAAGTACTCCAACACGTTACTAGCGAGTGGTTAGTAAAACCTTAAAGGGACGCTCAGCTGTCGTAGGAAACGATCGATGTCAGCGGCACGTCGAGCCGGCGGCGGCCGGCCAGGAAGCCGAGCTCGACGATGCACGCGGCCGCCTCGACCTGGCCGCCGCGCTGCCGTGCCAGATCGATCGCCGCCTGCATCGTGCCGCCGGTGGCTACCAGATCGTCGACGATCACGATGCGCTGTCCGGGCATGATCGCGTCTTCCTGGATCTCGATCGTGTCGCTGCCGTATTCGAGATCGTAGGTGTAGCGGATCGTCGGCCCCGGCAGCCGCCCCACCTTGCGCACCATCGCAAAGCCGCTGCCGAGCGCGTAGGCGAGCGGCGCCGCGACGAGAAAGCCGCGCGATTCGATGCCGAGCAGCAGATCCGGCCGGTGCGGGCGGACCGCCGCCGCGAGCGCCTCGACCGTCGCGTGCCAGCCGCGCGGATGCGCCAGCAGCGTCGAAATGTCGTAAAACAGAATCCCGGGCTTGGGAAAATCCGGGATCGCCCGGATGTGCTGTTTGATGTCCACCGCCGTTCTCCCCCGCCAGCCGCCGCAACAGGCACACCGAAGTCATTGCGGCATACCGGTTTTTCGCGTAGTTGGGAAGCGTCGAGCGGGGGCTCGACGGGGACCGGAACCGCTTCTTGCAGAACATGGCGTCGCCCGCACTGATCGTCGACGCGCCCAGTCCAGGGGCGCAAGAGTCGGGCGCCTTGGTGCTGCATGCGCAAGGCAACTGGCTGGTCGGCACCGCCGCCGAACTCGACCGCCATCTGCATGCCCTCGACCTGCCGGCCGACCGCCAGGTGACCGTCGATCTCGCCGGGATCGAGCGGCTCGACACCACCGGCGCCCTGCTTCTGCTGCGCACCGAGCACGATCTGGCGGCCCGCGGCAACCATGTCGCGCTGGTCAATGTGCGGCCGAGCTTTGCGCCGCTGATCGAGCAGATCCGCCGCCGCCCCGGCGCCGCCGCGCTGCCCCACCTGCGGCCGCCGCAGCGCACGCTGACCGACCTGGTGGCGCAGGTCGGCGAGGCGACCGCCGGCCTCTTGCGGCGCGGCTACTCGATCCTCGGCTTCGGCGGGCTGGTGGCGTCGACCGCGGCGCAGCTGGTGTGGCGGCCGGGCCGGCTGCGCTGGACCGCGACGCTGGTGCAGATGGAGAAGGTCGGGGTCGATGCGATGCCTATCGTCGGCCTCCTGTCGTTCCTGATCGGCGTCGTCATGGCCTATCAGGGGGCCGATCAGCTGCGCCGGTTCGGCGCCGAGATCTACACCGTCAATCTGCTGGGGATCGCGGTCCTGCGCGAGCTCGGCGTGCTGTTGTCGGCGATCATCATCGCCGGCCGCTCCGGCAGCGCCTTCACCGCGCAGATCGGCACGATGCAGGTCAACCAGGAGATCGATGCGCTGCGCACGCTCGGCCTCGACCCGGTCGAAGTGCTCGTCCTGCCGCGGGTGTTCGGCCTGATGCTGACCTTGCCGCTGCTCGTGTTCTACGCCGACGCGATGGGCATGCTGGGCGGCTTCCTGATGAGCTGGGCCTCGCTCGGCATTGGCGCGGCGCGCTTCCTCGACCAGCTGCGCAGCGCCATCGGCGAGTGGACGCTGTGGGTCGGCGTCATCAAGGCGCCGTTCTTCGCCGTCATCATTTCGATGGTCGGCTGCTATGAGGGCTTCAACGTCACCGGCAGCGCCGACAGCGTCGGCCGGTTGACAACCCAGTCGGTGGTCGAATCGATCTTTCTCGTGATCGTCGTCGACGCCGCGTTCTCGATCCTATTCTCGATCCTGAAGATCTAGGGCAATGTCCGGTCAGACCGAACCAGCAATTATGCTCGTCATGCCCGGGCTTGACCGGGGCAGCCATGCGCAACCGCTCACTCCTCTGCCGCTTCTCGTGGATGCCCACGGATCAAGTCCGTGGGCTGAAGGCCCACGGGTCAAGCTCGGCCATGACGAGTTAGAGATCACAGATCGGCTTGGAGCGCATGGCGCTTTAAGGCTGAAGATCTGACGGTGGCGCAAAGCATGCCTCAGGCGAACGACGACATCGTGATCCGCGTGCGCGGTCTCGTCACCCGCTTCGGCTCGCAGACCGTGCATGACGGGCTTGACCTCGACGTGCAGCGGGGCGAGGTGATCGGGGTGGTCGGCGGCTCGGGCACTGGCAAGTCGGTGCTGCTGCGCACGATCATCGGCCTCAAACGCCCGGAAGGCGGCAGCATCGACGTGCTCGGCTACGATGTGCCGAATTTAGGCGAAGCCGAGGCGCAGCAGCTCGAGCAGCGCTGGGGCGTCCTGTTCCAGGACGGCGCGCTGTTCAGCTCGTTGAGCGTGGCGCAGAACATCGAGGTGCCGCTGCGCGAGCACCTGCGGATGCCGGAGCAGCTGATGGACGAGATTGCCGCCTGCAAGATCGCCATCGTCGGGCTGCCGGACGACACCGGCGCCAAGTTCCCGGCGCAGCTCTCCGGCGGCATGCGCAAGCGTGCCGGGCTCGCCCGCGCCCTGGCGCTTGACCCGGAGATCCTGTTTCTCGACGAGCCCACCGCCGGGCTCGACCCGATCGCCGCGGCGGCGTTCGATCAGCTCATCCTCGACCTCAAGGCCAGCCTCGGCCTCACCGTCTTCCTGGTTACCCACGATCTCGATACGCTGTACGCGATCTGCGACCGGGTCGCGGTGCTTGTCGACCAACAGATACGGATCGGTACCTTGGCCCAGCACCTGCAGGACAACCACCCGTGGATTCACGCCTATTTCCACGGCCCGCGCGGCCGCGGCGAGGTTCCGCCGCCGCATGCCGCAGTAGGGCCGGGCGCGCAGCCGGCCCTGACCCGCTAGGGTCGACCCGATGGAAACCCGGGCCCATTACGTCGCGGTCGGCGCCTTCGTCCTGGCGATGGTGGCGCTCGGCTTCATCGCCGTCTTGTGGATGGCGCGTGCCAGCCTCACCACCGACTACGTGCACTACGACATCTACTTCAAGGGACCGGTGACCGGCCTCAGAGACGGCGCCCCGGTCGAGTATAACGGTGTGCCGGTCGGCAAGGTGACCGAGATCAAGATCGTGCCGTTCCAGAAGCGGTTCGTCGAGGAAAACGATTCCGGCGACACCGTGCCGCCCGACGAGACCGCGCCGGCCTCGATGATCCGCGTCACGGTCGGCATCGATACCGGCGTCGAGATCAAGGAGGACGTGCGCGCCAGCGTCGAGACCAACATCCTGAGCGGCGTCTCCTACATCCTGATCGTCAAGGGCAGCCAGTCGGCGTCGGACTTGCAGGCCAAGGAGGGCGAGCGCTACCCGGTGATCAAGGCGCACCGCTCGCGGCTCGCCAGCGTCGTCGCGCGGGCGCCCGAACTCCTTGCCAAGCTCGACGACGCCTTGGAAAGCGCCAACAAGCTGCTCGGCGAGCAGAACCGTCAGGCTTTCGCCGAAAGCCTCGAAAACATCCGCAGCTTCACCGCGGGGCTGGCCGAGCGCAAACAGGACATCGCCGACTTGACCGCCAACGCCAACAAGACCGTGGCGACGCTCAACACGCTGCTCGACAATATCGACAAGAGCTATTCCGGGCCGGACGGGATCGGCAGGAGCCTCGCGACCACGATTACCGACGCCGACCGCTTTGTCAAAAACCTCGGCGAAACCAATCGGCAATTGCAGCTGACCCTGCAGGATGTGCGACCGGGACTGCGCAATTTCAGCGGGCAGACGCTGGGCGATGTCGGCACCCTGGTCGGCGAGACGCGCCAGCTGATTTCCGGCCTCAACCGACTGACCGCCGAGATCGAGCGCGACCCTACCCGCATCCTGTTCGGTGACCGTCGCGAGGGATACAAGCCGCGATGACCTTCTCCTCGTCCGCAAGCACCTTGCCGCACCTTCCGACATGGTTGACCCACGAGTGGGGCGTCCTGGCCGGGCTTGGCCCGGCCATCTGTCCGGGCCGGAAACGAATCCCCGGATCAAGCCCCGGGATGAAGACCTGTTGTGTTTCGACGAGAGCGGGAACCGCTTCAGCCGGCCTGGGGGCGCGCGTCGCGGCGGTGTTGCTGCTCCCGCTGTTGCTGGCCGGCTGCGGCGGCCTCCTTTCCAATGCGCCGGAGCGACAGCTCTACCGCATCAACCCGAGCTTTGCGTTCCCGGTCGGGGTGCGGCCGCTGACGGCGCAGCTCCTGATCGCCGCGCCGACCGCCCCGGCCGGCCTCGACACCAAGCGGATCGCGCTCAGCCACTCGCCGGTGACGCTCGATTACTATGCCGGCGTTGAATGGACCGACCGCGCCCCATTCCTGGTGCAGGACGCGCTGGTTGAGGGGTTCCAGAAGAGCGGCACGGTGCCGAAGGTCGCCGCCGACCGCGGCGGGCTGCGGGCCGACTACGTGCTCGACACCGCGATTGACGATTTTGCCGCCTCCTACGATTCGCCGCAGGGCGCGCCGCTCGTGCGGGTCGCCCTCAACGCCAAGCTCGTGCGCATGCCGGAGCGGGTAATCGTCGCGCACCAGGCGATCCATCACGAACAGCGCGCCGCCGCCAATGCGATGCCGGAGATCGTGCATGCCTTCGACGGCGCGCTCGGCGGCGCGGTGCAGGATGTCGTCGCCTGGACCGTCGGCAATCCCGCCTTGTCGGCGCGCCCCGGACCGGCTAGATAGCGATCACGTTTCGTTCGCAGCTCATTCGCAGCTCATTCGCATCCGGGGGAACCAGGTTGGATTGGCAGGAGCGGCGCCGCGCCGCCGCAACCCTGCGCGAATGCCGGCAGGCGCTGGCATCGCGCGGCAGCACCGTGGTCGCCGAGGTGGTCGGCGGCGAGCCTCGCGTCGATTGGCGGCATTATCCCGATGGCGAGGTCTACGATCCGCACTCGCATGCGCAGTATTTCTATCATGCCCATCCGGCGGCGACCGCGGCAAAGGCCGCCGTCTCGCCGGATCACGGCCACTTCCATCTATTCCTGCGCGGCGAGGGCATCCCGCCCGGGATGATGCCGTTGCTGCTGCCGGAGCAGGCCGTCGCCAAGGCCGCGGCGCAGCCGCCGCCGTCGCGACGGTCGACCCCCCTGAAGCGGGGCATGCGCGACGAGGTCTGCCACCTCGTGGCGATCGCGGTCGATCCGCGGGGGGAGCCGGTCCGCCTCTTGGCGACCAATCGGTGGGTGACCGGCGAGACGTGGTACCGGGCCGATGACGTGATCGCGATGCTCGACCGCTGCCGCCTCGCGCCGGACGGCAAATGGGGCCTCGTCAACCGCTGGCTCGGCGCCGTCCTTTGCCTGTTCCGGCCCGAGATCGCGGCGCTGTTGCAGCAGCGCGACAAGGCGGTGCTGGAGCGCCGCTGGCGCTGGCGCACCAACGTCCTGGAGGACCCGCGGCTTGAGACCGCCGCGAGCATCGCAATCGACCTCGACGCCCGCCTGCTGACGGTCGAGGCCGAGAGCGCCGCTGTTGCCGGTGAGCCGACGGCCGCTGGCCTGCCCCCCCGCCTGCACCTGCCGCGCATGGCCGAAGGCTGGGGCACCTGAACCTTGTAGGGCGGATACGCGAAGCACAATCCGCCGCAACCGGGCTGTGCAAAAGACGCGGCGGGAGCCGATGCGGTCGGCGATCCAGCCGCTCACCGGGATGAAGATTGCCAGGCTCAACAGGTAGGTCATGATCACCACGTTGAGCCGCACCGGGCTCTCGCCGAGGCTCTTCGCCATCGCCGGGATCGACACCGCGATCATCGTCGAGTCGAGCCCCTCCATAAAAAAAGGCGCAGCCGACAACGAGCGGGATCAGGATGCGCAGCCGGGGTTCGGCGCCGGAGGCAGGCGGGTCGCCTGCCGCATCGCCTGTCGCACCGGCTGGGAGCGTTCCGGGACTGGCGTCATCGGGTCTAGAATAGAGCATGGAAGGCATCCCGCCGTCGCTGATCGAGGAATGGGCGCTCGCCTATCTCGGCCGGCATGCCACCTCGGCGGAGAACCTGCGGCGGGTGTTGCTGCGCCGGGCGCGGCGACGGCTGGGCGGCGGCAGCGCCGCGAGCGATGGCGGGTTGCGCGAGGCGATCGATGCGCTCGTGGACCGCTACCGGGCAGCGGGGCTGGTCGACGACGCGGCGTATGCGGCGGCGCAGGCGCGGCGCGGGCTGGCGCGCGGCCGCTCGGCACGGCAGATCACGGCCGGCCTCGCCGGCAAAGGCGTCGCGGCCGACGATACCGCCTCGGCATTGCTGGCGCTGCGCGAGACTGCGGCAGATCCGGAGCTGGCTGCCGCGTGCGCCTTCGCAAAGCGGCGGCGATTCGGGCCGTTCCGCGACAACACCCAGGCCCAGGACCGCGAGAAGACGCTTGCCGCCTTTGCCCGAGCCGGTTTCAGCCGCAGCGCGGCCGAACGCGTCCTCGGCTGCGCCGACGATGCGGCGGTCGCCGCCCTGCTAAGCGAAACGGCAAGGGAATAGTCAGCCGCGTCTCTCGCGCTCGCGCATCAGCTGCGCGACGGCCTGCGACTCGGCGTCGCCGCGCCGCTCCAGCGCATCGATGATGCGCGGCCGGTCGCCGGCCGGGCGGTTCTGGCTCAGCTTGAATTTGCCGTCGAGCCGCTCGACCGCCAACTCGACGCCGACAATGCCGCGCAGCATCATCGCGACATAGTCGTCCGGCAAGTGGCGCATCTGCCAATGCGGCTGCGGTTCGCGCGCCTCGTGCCGCTCGGACAGGCGCTCGACGAGGTCGCGCAGCCAGTCCGGATCGTCGATCGCCCGCGCCTCGCCGTAGGCGTGGACGCTGGCGTAGTTCCAGGTCGGCACCGCCGGCCCCGCCTCGTACCAGCTCGGCGAGATGTAGGCGTGCGGGCCCTGGAAGATCGCCAGCGCCGGGCGCGCCGGCGAGAGCGCGGCGGCCAGCGGGTTGGCGTGCGCGACATGCCCCTGCAGGTAGAGCCGGCCATCGCGCCGTTCCAGGAGGAACGGGATCTGGCTGGCGGTCATCTCGCCGCCAGCCATGCCACCGCCAGCCCGGCCATTGCCGCTGCCGTCGGTGACCAGCAGGCCGAAATCATATCGCTCGATATGCGCCGCGAGGATCTCGGGGCGAGTCTCGGTGAACAGCGGCGGCAGATAGACCACAGGCGCAATCCTCTCGACGCCTTTTCTTAGCCGTGGCCGAGATGCTCGACCAGCAGGCTGGCGAGCAGTCCGACCCCGGACAGCACCAATATCCCGCCGGAGCCGCGGCTGATCCAGATCAGATGACGGCGCTGGAAGCTGCCGCGCAGCAATCCGGCGCCGAACGCCAGCCCGGCCCACCACACCAGCGAGCCGAGCCAGACGCCGAGCACCAGGATTGCCGCGCTGCCGATCGTTGCATCGGCGCCGGTGAAGCCGATCGCGGCAAAGATCGCGAGGAAGGCGAGGATCGTGATCGGGTTGGTGATGGTGAGTGCGAAGGTCGAGGCGTAATCGGAAATGAGGCTCTCGGGATCGCGCTGGCCGCGCGATCCGGCGAGCGGATCGGCGCGCAAGGCGGAGATGCCGATGTACAGCAGAAAGCCGGCGCCGATCAGGCGCAGCCAGTCCTGGAAGCCGAGCAGGATGTCGGAGACGAAGGTGAGGCCGAAGCCGGCAATGATCCCGAACACCGCGTCGGCGCTCGCCGCCCCAAGCCCGGAGACGAAGCCGGCGAGGCGCCCGTGCAGGATCGTGCGGCGGATGCACA
>JBLMXS010000371.1:0-2713 GCA_050257895.1 Thiohalocapsa sp. | reverse complement strand
CCACGCCGATACGCTGATCGCCCACTATCGCGAGGCGAAAGCCGGCGCCGGCAAGACCGCCGGCAACACCCCCGCCAATAGCCCGGGGGCGATCGGCGGCAGCACCGAGATCTACCGGGTTGAGGCAGAGGGCCACGTCCTTCTGAAGCGCGATCAGCAGAACGTCGTCGGCGACCGTCTCGTCTACGACATTGATCGCGCCGTCGCCGTCATCACCGGCAAGAACCTGAAGCTGACCACGCCGACCGACGCGGTCACCGCGCATGACAGCCTCGAATGGTACGACCAGAAGCAGATCGCCGTCGCTCGCGGCGATGCCGTCGCCAGCCGCAACGGCAAGACCGTCAAGGCCGACATCCTGACGGCGTATATGGTCAAGACCGCCCCAGCCGCGGGTGGCGCCGCTGCCCGCCCCGGCAAACGCCAGGCGACCCAAGCGGCGGCGAAGACGGGCCCGGCGAGCGAGAATTCGAAGATTAGCCGGGTCGACGCGCAGGGCCATGTCGTCATCAGCAACGGTCCCGATACCGGCCGCGGCGATTTCGGCGTCTACAACGCCGAGACTGGCATCGCGACGCTGATCGGCAATGTCGTCATCGAGCGCGGCAAGGATGTCATCCGCGGCCAGCGCGGCGTCATGGACCTCAACAAGAACATCAGCCGCATGCTGCCGGGTGGCTCCCCGGGGAGTGGTCCGGCGGCCGCCCGCGGCGGCGGCCATCAGCGGGTGCAGGGCCTGTTCGTCCGCCAGGAGCATGCGGTGCACCCGGGGGCATCCGGGGCATCCCCCGCACCCGGGGCAGGCGAAAGACACCGCTGATGGCGACCGGGCGCGACGGCGGCAACGGTGGGCGCTATGCCGGCCCTGCCTGGCTCGATCCGCAGGCGGCGCACGGCCCGCGGCTTGTCGCCGACAATCGCGGCCTCATCGCCCACGGCATCGGCAAGAGCTTCAAGGGCCGGCCGGTGCTGCGCAATGTCAACCTGGCGCTGCAGCGCGGTGAGGTCGTCGGGCTGCTCGGCCCCAACGGCGCCGGCAAGACCACCTGTTTCTACATCATCACCGGCCTCATCGCCGCCGACACCGGCAGCGTCGAGCTCGACGGCCAGGACATCACCGATCTGCCGATGTATCGCCGCGCCCGCCTCGGCATCGGCTACCTGCCACAGGAAGCGTCAATCTTCCGCGGCCTCAACGTCGAGCAGAACATCCGCGCCATCCTGGAAGTCGCCGAGCCCGAGCCGGAGGCCCGCGAGGCGATGCTCGACGCGCTCCTAGCGGAGTTCTCGATCAGCCATTTGCGGCGCGCCTCGGCAATGGCGCTGTCGGGGGGCGAGCGGCGCCGCGTCGAGATCGCGCGCGCGCTTGCTACCGAGCCGCACTTCATCCTGCTCGACGAGCCCTTGGCCGGCATCGACCCGATTGCGGTCAGCGACATCCGCGACCTCGTGGCGCACCTCAAGGACCGCGGCATTGGCGTCTTGATTACCGATCACAATGTGCGCGATACGCTGCGCATTGTCGATCGGGCGTACATCATGCATGAAGGGCGGGTGCTGATGGAGGGGGCGCCCGACGAGATCGTCGCCGACGCCGAGGTGAGGCGCGTTTACCTCGGCGAAAGGTTCAGCCTGTAACTCGCTTTATGCGCTCCCGACAGGGCTCCAGGTGACCAGGATCGGTTTCAGTCAACGGCTCGATCTGCGTCAGAGCCAGGCGCTGGTGATGACGCCGCAGCTGCAGCAGGCGATCAAGATGCTGCAGCTGTCGAACCTCGAGCTCGTCGATTTCGTGGCGGCCGAGATTGAGCAGAATCCGCTGCTTGAGCACGGCGAGCGCGAGGCCGACGATGCACCGTCGGGTGCCGCCGAGGCCGACCAGCGCCCGGCACGGAGCGATGGCGAGCCGGTGGCGCTGCCCGAAGCGCTGGCGGATGCATCCAGCGTCGAGGTCGCCGGCGACGCCGCCGAGCATTGGCGCGATGCCGCCGGCGACGAGGGCGACGGCTCGATCGATCGCGGTGGCGATACGCGTCCCTGGCAGACCGGCAGCGGCGGCCGCTTCGACGACGAGGATCTGCGCAGCATCGACCAGGCGGCAGCGCGGCCAAAGACGCTGCGCGAGCACCTGATCGAGCAGATCGGCGCCGACCTCCCGGACGCCGCCGACCGGGTGATCGCCTTCCACCTGCTCGACCAACTCGACGAGGCCGGCTACTTGCGCAGTGGGCTCGAGGGCGCCGCCGAACGGCTCGGTTGCCCGCCGGCGCGGGTCGAAGCGGTACTCGCCCGCCTGCAGGAATTCGACCCGCCCGGCGTCTTCGCCCGCGACCTCCCGGAGTGCCTCGCGCTGCAGCTGCGCGACCGCAACCGGCTCGATCCGGCGATGCAGACGCTGCTCGACAACCTGCCGCTCCTGGCGGCGCGCAACATCGCGGCGCTGCTGCGGCTGTGCGGCGTCGACGCCGAGGATCTCAGCGAGATGAGCGCCGAGATCAAGTCGCTCGATCCGCATCCGGGCCATGCCTTCGACCCGCCGCTGGCGCAGCCTGTCGTGCCGGACATCATCATGCGGGCGCAGCAGCAGGGTGGCTGGATCGTTGAGCTCAACGCCGACACGCTGCCCCGCGTCCTCGTCAACAACCGCTATTACGCCAAGATCAGCGGCGCGGCGCGCAGCAAGGCAGAACGCGACTATCTGACCGACCGGCTG
>JBLMXS010000370.1:0-6503 GCA_050257895.1 Thiohalocapsa sp. | reverse complement strand
AAGCCGGGATCCCTCAAGCGACGAACCGGCTGACGCAGGGATCCCGGCTTGCGCCGGGAATGCGGATCGAGGACAGGGGCGGGATTGCGGCTCGGCGCGAGAAGGCGCAACCTAGCGGCATGCGCATGTGACGGGAGGAAGAGCCATGGCGGACATGACCCAGGACGTCAATTTCCTGCAGGGCGTCAAGGTCGTCGATTTCACGCAGTTCGAGGCGGGGACGACCTGCACCGAGGTGTTGGCGTGGTTCGGCGCTGAGGTCGTCAAGATAGAGAACCCCGGCCGCGGCGACCCCGGCCGCCGCCTGCGCCCCGGCAAGCCCGACGACGACCCGTGGTATTTCCGTCAGTTCAACGTCAACAAGAAGTCGATCGCAATCAACCTGAAGTCGCCGAAGGGGCTCGAACTCGTCAAGGAAATGCTGAAAAAGGCCGACATCACGGCCGAGAACATGGCGCCCGGCACGATCGAGCGTCTGGGGCTCGACTACGAAGAGGTCAAGAAGATCAACCCCGGCATCATCTATTGCCGCATCAAGGGGTTCAGCCCCGACAGCCCGCACGAGAAGGGGCTCGCCTTCGACATGATCGCGCAGGCGGCCGGGGGCCCGATCAGCGTCACCGGCTGGCCCGACCAGCCGCCGGTCAAGCCCGGCCTCAGTTTCGGCGACACCGGCACCGGCATGCTGATGGCGGCGACGATCCTCGGCGCCCTGCACGAGCGCAATCGCACGGGCCAGGGGCGGCTGCTCGAACTGGCGATGCAGGAGGCGATGATCCATTACATGCGCACCTGCTTTGCGACGATGATGCGCACCGGCAAGCCGGCGCAGCGCCGCGGTGCCAAGCCGTCGGCCGGCAACAACTCGCCGGCCGGCCTCTACCCGTGCAAGGGCGGCGGCCCCAACGACTACCTTTATCTGACGACGAGCCGCGCCAACCCGGAGCATTACAGCCGGCTGATGCGCCTCATTGGCCGCGAGGAGCTGATCGAAGACCCGCGCTTCGCGACCGGCGACGCCCGCGTCCAGAACTCCGACGAGCTCGACGCTATCATTGGTCAGTGGACGAAGCAGCACGACAAGCGCGAGGCGATGGAGAAGCTGATCGCGATCGGCGTGCCGGCCGGCGCGGTGTTCGACACGATGGAACTGCAGAACGAGCCGTATTTCGAAGAGAGCGGCCTGATGCAGCACGTGCATCACCACAACGGTGACGACAAGATGGCGAGCTGGCCGGTGCGCATCGACAGGAAGCGGATCCGCCTGAAAGGCGCGCCAGCCTTGGGCGGCAATACCGAAGAGGTCTTGCAGAACTGGCTGGGCATCGCCGCCGGCGACATCGCCGCGCTGAGGAGCGAGGGCGTGCTGTAGGCCGCCTCTCCCCCTCTTCCCCACCGGGGGAGAGGCGGGGTGAGGGGGCGGATTCCAGAGCGCTCGCCGGTCCTACCCTCACCCTCCCGGCCCTTCGGGCTGGGCCCCTCCCTCTCCCGCAGTGCGGGAGAGGGGTTTGTAAAGAGCTGCCGGTAATCAACCGGCGGCGGCTGCGGCCGCGGTTGCGAGGCGCTCGGCGGCGAGCCGGGTGGCGGCCGGATAATCGGTCTTACCGGAGCCCAGCAGCGGCAGCGCGGCGACCGTCACGAGGTCGCGCGGCACCGCGATCTCGGGCAGACCTTCGCGGTGCGCCGCGGTCACCAATGCCTCGCGCCGCGCCTCCGAGACCTCGCTGACCAGCACGAGGCGCTCGCCGCGTCGCGGGTCGGGCAGCGTCACGACAGCGTGGCGACGTTCCGGGTACGCGGCGAGCGCGATGCGCTCGGCGGCGGCCAGCGAGATCATTTCGCCGCCGACCTTGGCGAAACGCTTGGCGCGGCCCACGATCGTGACAAAGCCTTCCTCGTCGATCGTGACGATGTCGCCCGTGTCGTGCCAGCCCGTGTCCGGCGGCTCCAGCTCACCCGGACGCTCGGCGCGGAGATAGCCTGCCATCACGTTGGGGCCGCGCAGCAGCAGCCGGCCGCCCTTGACGATCCCCTCGACCGGCTCGATGCGGTGCTCGATCAATGGCAGCAGCCGCCCGACGGTGCCCGCCTTGAAGTGCATCGGCGTGTTGACCGCGATCACCGGCGAGCATTCGGTGACGCCGTAGCCTTCGAGGATGCGCTTGCCGAAGCGCTCGCCCCATACCCGCCTGGTCTCCTCGCGGACCGCCTCGGCGCCTGCGAAGACATAGCGCAGCGTGTAGAAATCGTAGGGGTTGGCGGAGCGGGCGTAGCCGGCGAGAAACGTGTCGGTGCCGAACAGGATTGTCGCGCCGACGCCATAGGCCAGTTCCGGGACGATGCGGTAATGCAGCGGCGACGGGTAGAGGAAGGTGCGCACGCCGGACAACAGCGGCAGCAGGAAGCCGCCGGTCAGCCCGAAGCTGTGGAACATCGGCAGCACGTTGAGGAGATGATCGGCCGGGCTGAAATCGACCCGCGCCGCGAGCTGGCGGCAATTGGCCAAGAGGTTGCGGTGGCTCAGCACGACGCCTTTCGGCGCGCCCTCGGAGCCCGAAGTGAAGAGGATCACCGCCGGGTCCTCCGGCGTCATGCGGCGGCGGCGGTGCCGCTGCACCGCAACGCGCGACCCGAGGAGACCGTAGAGCTTGTCGGAAAGGGCGAGGCCGGAGCGCAGATCCTCGAGCCACACCAGCTCGACATTGGCCGCCAGCGACGCCGCCAGCGGCTCCAGCCGCGCCAGCTCGACAAACCGCCGCGAGGTGACGACGGTCCCGACCCGCGCGGTGCGGCAGGCCGACAGCACCCCGTCGATGCCGGCGGTGTGATTGAGCATCGCCGGCACCAGGCCGTGCGCCTCCAGGGCGAGGAACGCGACGGCCGCGCCGAGCGAGTTCGGCACCATCAGCCCGACCGCCTCGCCGCGCGCTCGGCCCTGCGCCAGCCGGCGGCCGAGCACCAGGCTCGCGGTCACCAGCCCGTCATAGGCGAGCGGTGCCGCGGTCGGGTCGGCCAGCACCGGATGCGCCCCGCCGTGCACCCGGCGCGCCTGCAGGAGAGCGCTGAACAGGTCGCGCGGGATCGGCCGCTGCGCCATCATCTCCGACATCGCGTCGTACAGCAGAAGCCCGGCGCGGTGCCGCCTTGCGCGCCCGCGCAATTCGGGCGGGATCGCCAGCCGGCGCGGCTCGCACAGGGTGATCGCCACTTTCGGAAACCAGTGCCGGCGCAACCGGCCGCCGGACCGTGCCAAGCGCGAGAACGGCGTGAACTCGACACCGTCGATGCGCACCGGCAAGACCACCGCGCCGCCCTTGTCGGCGATCAGCGCGGGGCCGTCGTAGACCTTCATCAGGGCGCCGCCGGTGACGTTGAGCCGGCCTTCCGGGAAGATCACGCATTGCCGGCCGGCCTGCACCGCCTTGATCAGCGCCTTGGTCGCCATCGGCCGGGTCGGGTCCATCGCGAACAATTCGGCGCCGGCCAGGAGCGGCTTGATCCACCAGCGCGCCGCCTGCGCCGTGTCGATCGCGAAGATCGGCATGCCCGGCAGGAAGGCGGCGATCAGCGGCCCGTCGAGGTAGGAGACGTGGTTCGGCACGATGACGACGCGCTCGCCCGCCGCCGCCAGATGCTCGAGGCCGTGCACCTCGACGCGGTAGGCGAGGCGCAGCGCGATGCGCGCGAAGAGGCGCAGCGTGTCCTGCGGCAACAGGCGGCAAACCCACAGCGCGACGCCGAAATTCATGACGCCGAGCCCGAGATAGAGGTCGGGCGTGTGCAGTCCGGCCGCCAGCACCGCGGCGGTGACGATGGCGGCGGCGGTCATGAACAGGGCGTTCATGATGTTGCCGGCGGCGATGATGCGGGCGCGCGCGGCCTCCTCGCTGCGCCGCTGCACGATCGCGTAGAGCGGCACGACAAAGAGGCCGCCCGATATCGCGATCGCCAGCAGGTCGACAAAGATGCGGATGCCGGTCGGCCGCGACAGGAACGCGGCGATGCCGAGCAATTCGCCGCTCCGGGCCGCGACGGCGCCCTCGCTGGCGAAGGCCAGGTCGAGCGAGAACAGCGCCATTCCCAGCGCCGCCAGCGGCACGTAGCGGGCGCTGACCTCGCCATGCATCAGCCGGCCGCACAGCACCGAGCCGATGCCGACGCCGATCGAGAAGGCGGCAAGGAACAGCGTGACGACGCCGCTGCCGGCGCCGAGCGTCTCCTTCGCGAAGGCCGGCAGCTGCGACAGGAACACCGCGCCGACCAGCCAGAACCACGAGGCGCCGAGGATCGACAGGCGGACATCGCGCCGCTCCCAGGCGTGGCGCAGGATGTCGGCGGTGGCGGCGAACGGGTTGCGGTTCAGCGCGAGGTCCGGCGACGGCGCCGGCGCGGGCGGCACCGCGAGGCTCGCCGCGAACCCCGCGACCGCGCACAGCACCAGGAGCAGGCTCGCGACCTCGGTGCCCCAATCGAACGCGACGGCGAGAGCGCCGGCGATCGTGCCGAAAAGGATCGACAGAAAAGTGCCGCCTTCCAACAGCGCATTGCCGCCGACCAGCTCCCCCGGCGCTAGATGCTGCGGCAAGAGTGCGTAGCGCACCGGGCTGGAGAAGGTCGCTTGGGCGCCCAGCGCGAACAGCGCCACAAAGCACAACAGGAGGCTGTGGACGAGCAATGCCATGACCGCGGCCAGCACCGTGACAAGCTCGGCCAGTTTAAGGATCTGCAACAGGCGGGCGCGCTCGAAGCGGTCGGCAAGTTCGCCGGCGGTGGCCGAGAACAGGAAGAACGGCGCGATCAGCGCGCCGCCCGCCATAGCCGACGTGGTCCCGGCGCCGATGCCGCTCGACATCGCGGTGCCGTAGGTCACCAGCATGACGAAGGCGCTCTTGAACAGATTGTCGTTGAAGGCGCCGAGCGTCTGGGTCGCAAACAGCGGCAGGAAGCGGCGGGCGGCGAACATTCGGAACTCGGTACTCACCGTCGGTCTCCCTAGTAAGTGAATATTCATTCACAATAGCGCTGTGGCGCCGGTCGTCAAGGCCGATGATACGATGCCGGGGCCGATAGTCGCGCTACGATCGCCCTGACGACGGCGACGGATGCACCGGAGGATCTCTCTACCCGATCTGCCGGATAATTTCGAAAGCCTGCGGCTGCCCGCCGCCGGCATCCAATTGCATGCCGTGGTGGGCGGCCCGGCCGACGGCAGCCCGGTCATCCTGCTGCATGGCTTTCCGGAGTTCTGGTACGGCTGGCGGCGGCAGCTGCAGCCGCTGGCCGATGCCGGGCTGCGCGTCGTCGCGCCTGACCAGCGCGGCTACAACCTGTCGGACAAGCCGGCCGGCGTCGCCGTCTACCGGCTCGATGCGCTGGCCGACGACGTGCTGGCGCTGGCCGATGCGCTGGGGCATCGGCGCTTTGCCGTCGTCGGGCACGATTGGGGAGGCGTCGTCGCGTGGCACCTCGCGGCGCGAAACCCCGAGCGGGTCAGCCGCGCCGCGATCCTCAACGCGCCGCATCCGGCGACGCTGCGGCGCTACGCCCTGCGTCACATGCGGCAGCTGGGGAAAGAGCTGGTACGTCTTCTATTTCCAGCTGCCGTTCCTGCCGGAAGTCTCGCTGCGCCTGGGCGGGTGGTGGATGCTGGCGCGGGTGCTGCGCGGCAGCGCGCCGCCCGAAATCTTCACAGCCGAGACGCTGCGCCTGTATCGCCGCGCCTGGGCTCAGCCCGGCGCTTTGACCGCGGCGCTCAACTGGTACCGCGCGCTACCCGGCGCCCCGGTCGGCTCGGCGGCGCCGCGAATCCGAGTGCCCGTGCGGGTGATCTGGGGCGACCGCGACGGCTTTCTCGAACCCGGCCTCGCCGAATCGGGCGCGGCCCTATGCGAGCAAGCGGAGGTGATCCACGTGCCGCGCGCCAGCCATTGGTTGCAGCACGAGGCCGCGGATGAGCTCAATCGGCTGCTGCTCGATTTCCTCGCTTAGGAACCGGTTGTGGCGCGCCGCGAACCCGCGGCGGCGAACGGCGGCGATACGGCTCGCGGCCGAAAAAATGCGGGTGCGGCGGGGGATGAGTTGCGGGCGGCCGGCGAATGATGCAGATCAAGGGGCGATGGCGGCGACAGCAATGTTACCAACGCCGGTCGCAGCTCATGGGGGAGACTTTGCAATGACAGTGCGCACGATGGGGTTTGCAGGCACGCTGCTGATGGCGGTCGCGATCAGCGGCGGCGCCATGGCACAGTACTACGACCGCGATGCGCAGTGCCGGCAATACGCCGCACAGGCGGTCGCGCCGATGCAACAGCAGGCCGCCGGCAACACGGTCGGCAGCACACTGCTCGGCGCCGGCCTCGGGGCGGCTCTCGGCGCGGCAGCCGGCGGCGGCAGCGGCGCGGCTATCGGCGCCGCCTCGGGCGCCGCCGTCGGCGGCGTCGGCGCCGCCGCCGCCAATTCCGCCCAGGTCCAACAGGCCTATAATTCCTACTACTACCAGTGCA
>JBLMXS010000369.1:0-7764 GCA_050257895.1 Thiohalocapsa sp. | reverse complement strand
TTTCCACTTATGTGAACAAGGTCGACCGCAAGGGGCGAGTTTCTGTGCCGGCGACCTTTCGCTCCACCCTCGCAACCCACCGTCATCCCAATATGGTCATCGCTTTTCCTTCCGTGCGCCTGCCGGCCATCGAATGCACCGGCAGCGACCGGATGGAAGAAATGCAGGAGCGGATTGAAACGCTCGAGCAATTCTCCGAAGAATACGAGAACTTGTCGCTGCTGTTTGCCGATGCGACGCCGCTGACGATCGACGGCGAGGGCCGCGTCATCCTGCCGGAGCGGCTGAAGGAGCACGCGCAGATCGCCGGCGATGTGGCGTTTGTCGGGCTCGGCGCGATGTTCCAGCTGTGGGACCCGGCACGCTACGAGGAGCACAGCGCGACGGTGCGCGAGCGCGCCCGCCGCCAGAACACGACCTTGCCGCCGCGCCGCAACAGCGCAATGCGGCCGGCGCGCGGCGAATGAAGCGGCCGCCGACGCCTGCGGCGCCTTCTGTCGCAGGGGGGCCGGCTGGCAACGGCCATATCCCGGTGCTGTGCGACACCGTGCTCGCGATGCTCGCGCCGCGGGACGATGCGGTCTATGTCGACGGGACGTTCGGGGCCGGCGGCTACAGCCTGGCGCTGCTGGCGGCGGCCCGCTGCCGCGTGCTCGGCATCGACCGCGACCCCGAGGCGGTGCGCCGCGGCGCCCGGCTGGCGCGGCAGCACGCCGGCCGGCTGACGCTGATCGAGGGCAATTTCGGCGACATCGAGCGGTTGGTCGCCGCGGCGGCGCCGGGCCCGGTCGCCGGCATCGCGTTCGATCTCGGCGTGTCGTCGATGCAGCTCGATACCGCCGAGCGCGGCTTTTCGTTCCGCCAGGACGGCCCGCTCGACATGCGCATGAGCGGCGCCGGCCGCAGCGCCGCCGATCTCGTCGCCAGCCTGCCGGAGCGAGAACTGGCGGCGCTGATCCGCGGCCTCGGCGAGGAACGCTTTGCCGGCCGCATTGCACACGCGATCGTCGCCGCCAGACAGCAGAAACCGATCCTCCGCACCGGCGAATTGGCGGAGATCGTGCGGGCGGCGGTGCCGACGCGCGAGCCCGGCCTCGACGCGGCGACCCGCACGTTTCAGGCGTTGCGCATCGCCGTCAACGACGAATTGGGGGAGCTCGACCGCGGCCTTGCCGGCGCCGAGCAGGTGCTCACCGCAGGCGGCCGCCTCGCCGTCGTCGCCTTTCATTCGCTCGAGGACTCCCGCGTCAAGAACTTCCTGCGCCTGCGCAGCGCCGGCGCCGCTGCCCGCTCGCGTCATCTGCCGCCGTCGCCGACCGCGCCGCCGCCGAGCTTCCGCCTCTTGATGCGCCGCGCCATGCGGCCGGAGGCTGCCGAGATCGCGCGCAATCCACGGGCTCGCTCGGCCCGGCTGCGCGCCGCCGAGCGCACCGCCGCGCCGGCGTGGCCGGCGAGCATCACGGATAGCGCCACCAACAGCGCCCCCAAGAACGCTAGTGGGGCGGGCGCGCGATGAGTCGGCTCGGGGCCCTGTTCTGGCTGCTCTTGGTGGTGAGTGCCGGCTTTGTCACGTTCAAGGTCAAGTACGACGTCCAGGACATTGAGGAGCAGCTCAACCGGGTACGCAAGGAGACCATCGCCGAGCAGCAGGAAATCCGGGTGCTGACGGCGGAGTGGACCTACCTCAACCAGCCCGAACGCCTGGCCGACCTGAACCGGCGCTTCCTGTCGCTGGTGCCGATCGCCGCGAAGCAGCTGCAGCGCCGGATCGACGACATCCCGCTGCGGCCGTCGGCAACTGCCGACCTGCTGGCGGCGCTGATGCCGCAGGCGGCGCCAGCAGCGTTGCCGCCGGCACCGCTACCGAAGCTCGCGGTCGCTGCGCCACAGCCGGCCCCATTACCGCCGGCACCGCCGGTGCGGGCCGCCTCATTCGGCCCGACGCGGGCGCGCCCGCCGCTGCGTTACGCCACCGCCTCGCCCGGCGAGACGCGGGCCGCCGGCTCGCTCAACGCGTTGTTCGCGCAGATCGCCGAGAGGCGCTGATGCTGTCGCAACGCATCGAGGAGAATCCTTGCCGGCCGCGGCATTTCCGCCCGCCGCCGCCATGCGCGCCGGTCGTCGCCGACGCCCGCGCCGCGGCGCTCCTGGAGACCTGCCGCAGCCGGTTGGTCGTCACCGCGGCGCTATTCGCCTTTGTGTTCCTGGTGGTGGCGCTGCGTCTCGGCGAGGTCGTGCTGTTCGCCGGCGGCACTGCCGAATCGCATATCGGCCGCCTGCGGGTGCCGACGCCGCCGCCGCTGGCGCGCGCCGACATCGTCGACCGCAACGGCCGCCTGCTGGCGACGACCCTAGCCAGCCCCTCGCTCTACGCCGACCCCCGCCAGGTGCAGGACGCCGATGCCGCGGCGCAGGCACTTCTGACGGTGCTGCCCGGTCTCGACCCGGCGCGGCTGCGCGCCAAGCTCACCGCCGACAAGAGCTTTGTCTGGATCCGGCGCCACCTGACGCCGCGCCAGCAATACGAGATCAACAAGCTCGGCATCCCGGGACTGCAATTCGCGCACGAGGAGCGCCGCGTCTACCCGCTGGGCGACCTGATGGCGCATGTCGTCGGCTTCTGCGGCATCGACAACAACGGCTTGGCCGGCATTGAGCGCGCGCTCGACGGCTCGATGAAGGGCAAGGAGGGCCCGCTGCAGCTGTCGCTCGACGCCCGCGTGCAGTTCATCCTGCACGAGGAGCTGGCGCACGTGATCAGCGATTTCAGCGCCAAGGGCGCCGCCGGCATCGTCATGGACGTGCGCACCGGCGAGATCATCGCAATGGTCTCATTGCCGGATTTCGACCCGAACCACCCATCGATGTCGCCGGCCGAGGCCAAGGACCGCATCTTCAACAAGATCACGCTCGGCGCCTACGAGATGGGCTCGGCCTTCAAGATTTTTAACACCGCGATGGCGCTCGACGGCGGCACCGCGACGATGACCAAGCTCTACGACGCGATCCACCCGATCCATATCGGCCGCTTTACGATCACCGACTACCACGGCAAGCACCGCATGCTGAGCGTGCCCGAGGTCTTCATGTATTCCTCGAACCTCGGCTCGGCGCGGATGGCGGTGGAAGCGGGGGCGGAGCGGCAAAAGGCGTTCCTCTCCCGGCTCGGCCTCTTGCAGCCCTCGCCGATCGAGTTCGACGAGGTCGCCAAGCCGCATTTCCCGAGAGCGTGGCGCGAGGTCAACGTCATCACGATCGCCTACGGGCACGGCATCTCGGTGAGCCCGCTGCACGTCGCGACCGCGGTCTCGGCGGTTGTCAACGGCGGCTTCTTGCGCCCGCCGACTTTGCAGAAGCTGGCGCCCGACGAGGTGCCGGCGGGAACGCAGGTGATGTCGCGCAAGACCTCCGACCTGATGCGCAAGCTGATGCGGCTCGTCGTCGAATACGGCACCGCCAAGCTGGGCGCCGCCCCCGGCTACGTCGTCGGCGGCAAGACCGGCACGGCCGAAAAGAACGTGCACGGGCATTACCTCGAAAAGAAGCTGATGTCGGACTTTGTCGCCGTCTTCCCGATGCAGGACCCGCGCTATCTGGTGCTGACCCTGGTCGACGAGCCGCACGGCAACAAGGCGAGCCACGGTTTTGCGACGGCCGGCTGGACCGTCGTGCCGGCGACGAGCCGCATCATCCAGCGGATCGCGCCAATTTTAGGCGTCCCGCCGGTCGACGAGGCATCGCCTGCGATCACTCGAGCGTTAGCGGTCGAGAGCTTGCAGGGCAAAAAGATTGAAACTTACTGAGCTGTCGGGTCGCGCCTCCCCCGCCGCGTCAGCCTCGCCGGGTGGCGATCCCCAGGGCGATCCTGAGATCCTTGGCCTTACCGCCGATTCGCGCGCGGTAGGGGCGGGTTTTCTGTTCGCCGCCCTGCCCGGCACCCGGCAGGATGGCCGCCGCTTTGCCGGTGAGGCGGCAGCGAAGGGGGCAGCGGCGATCCTAACCGACGACCCGGCCCAACTGGCGCTCGATCCGGCCGCCCGGGCGCGCATCGCGATCGTCGCCGACGCCAACCCCTACCGCCGCCTGGCGCTGATGGCGGCGCGGTTTTACGGCCGGCAGCCCGCCACCATCGCCGCCGTGACCGGCACCAACGGCAAGACCTCGGTCGCGCATTTCACGCGCGAGATCTGGGCGGCGCTCGGGACCCGGGCGGCGAGCCTCGGCACGCTCGGGCTGGTGACGGCGGCCGGCCGCCGCGCCGGCGCCCTGACGACGCCCGATCCGGTCGCCCTGCACCGCGACCTCGCGGCGCTGGCGGCGGACGGCATCGAGCACGTCGCGCTCGAGGCGTCGAGCCACGGGCTGGCGCAATTCCGGCTCGACGGCGTCCTCGTCACCGCGGCGGCGTTCACCAACCTGACGCGCGACCATCTCGACTATCACGGCGACATGCAATCCTACCGCGCCGCCAAGGAGCGGCTGTTCGCCGAACTGCTGCAGCCGGACGGGGCGGCCATCCTCAACGCCGACAGCGAGGAGTTCGCCCGCCTGCAGGCGCTGTGCGCCGAACGGGGGCACCGGGTCATCGCCTATGGCGCCGCCGCCCGCTGCGACCTGCGAATCCTCGGGCGCGAGGCGCTGCCCTACGGACAGCGCCTCGCCCTCGACCTTTTTGGCCGGCAGGAGAGCGTCGAGCTGCCGCTGGTCGGCGCCTTCCAGGCGATGAACGTGCTGGCGGCGCTCGGCCTCGTCGTCGCTACCGGCGCGCCGCTCGCGGCTGCGGTGGTGGCGCTGCCGCATCTGCCCGGCGTCCCCGGCCGCTTGCAGCTCGCCGGCCAGACCATCGGCGGGACGCCGGTCTTTATCGATTACGCGCACACGCCCGATGCGCTGGCGACCGTGCTGGCGGCGCTGCGGCCGCACACGGCGGAGCGGCTCGCCGTGGTGTTCGGCGCCGGCGGCGACCGCGACCGCGGCAAGCGGCCGCTGATGGGCGAGGTGGCGAGCCGGCTGGCCGATATCGTCTACGTCACCGACGACAATCCGCGCAGCGAGGATGCGACGGCGATCCGCCGGCAGATCCTGGCGGCGGCGCCCGCCGCCGTCGAGATCGGCGACCGGCGAACCGCGATCGAAGCGGCGGTCGCCGCGCTGCGCGCCGGCGATGTGCTGGTGATTGCCGGCAAGGGGCACGAGAGCGGGCAGATTGTCGGCGACAAGGTGCTGCCGTTCGACGACCTCATCGTCGCCCGCCAGGCGCTGCAGGCGGCGTCGGCGCGATGAGCGGGAGTCGTGGCTGCGCCGGGTTGTTCCTGCCGGTGGATACCGCTATGGCTACCCATCCGCCCGCCAGGCACCCCGGCGTCTGACCCCAAATGCTGTATTTCCTCTACCCACTGTCGGACCAATTCCAGGCGTTCAACCTGTTCCGCTACATCACCTTTCGCTCCGGCGGCGCGGTCATTACGGCGCTTCTCATCAGCTTCGTCTTCGGGCCGCAGATTATCTCCTGGCTCAAATCGAAGCAGGGCGAAGGCCAGCCGATCCGCAGCGACGGCCCGCAATCGCACCTGCTGACCAAAAAGGGCACGCCGACGATGGGCGGCGTATTGATCCTGCTGGCGCTCGCCGTCTCGACCTTGCTGTGGGCCGATCTCGCCAACCCGTATGTGTGGATCGTGCTGCTGATGACGATCAGCTTCGGGCTGATCGGTTTTTTCGACGACTACCAGAAGCTGACGAAGCGCTCGCATCACGGCCTGTCCGGCCGCGTCAAACTGCTGATCGAGATCGTGCTGGCGACCGCGGCCTGCCTGGCCCTCACCTTTATTCTGCGGCAGCCATTCGCTAGCTCGATCGCCGTGCCGTTCTTCAAGAACGTGCTGGTCAATGCCGGCTGGTTCTTTCTGCCGTTCGGCGTTCTCGTGATCACCGGCGCCTCCAACTCGGTCAATCTGACCGACGGGCTCGACGGGCTGGCAATCGGCCAAGCGATGATCGCCGCCGCCGCCTTTGCGCTGATCGCCTACCTCGTCGGCAATGCGGTCTATTCCAATTACCTGCAACTGCACCACGTGCCGCGGGCCGACGAGCTGATGGTGTTCTGCGGCGCGATGGTCGGCGCCAGCCTCGGCTTTTTGTGGTTCAACGCGCCGCCTGCCGCGGTCTTCATGGGGGACACCGGCTCCTTGGCGCTCGGCGCTGCGCTCGGCACGATCAGCGTCGTCACCAAGCACGAGCTGGTGCTAGCGATCATCGGCGGGATGTTCGTCCTCGAAGCGGTTTCGGTGATGGTCCAGGTGGCCAGCTTCAAATTGACTGGCCGGCGGGTTTTCCTGATGGCGCCGTTGCACCACCACTTCGAGCAAATGGGCTGGGAGGAGCCGAAGATCGTGATCCGGTTCTGGATTGTCGCGCTGATCCTGGCGATCGCCGGGCTCTCGACGTTGAAATTGCGGTAGCAGGCGATGATCGCGGTCGCTGCGTTTGCCGGACGCAAGGTGGCGGTGCTGGGGCTGGCGCGCTCCGGCATCGCCGCGGCCCAGGCGCTCGCCGCCGGCGGCGCCAAGGTCCTGGCATGGGACGACAGCGAGAAGGTGCGCCGGACCGTTGCCGACGACGTCCCGCTGCGCGACCTCGCCGCCGTCGATTGGCGCGAAGTCGCCGCGCTGATGCTGTCGCCCGGTATCCCGCACAGCTTTCCGGAGCCGCACCCGGCGGTGCTGCGAGCGCGCGAAGCCGGGGTCGAGATCGTCGGCGACATTGAGCTGTTGGGGCGGGCGCAGCCGGCCGCGCGCTTTATCGGCATCACCGGCACCAACGGCAAATCGACGACGACGGCGCTGATCGGCCATGTACTGGCGGCGGCCGGGCAGCGTGTCGAGGTCGGCGGCAATCTGGGGACGGCGGCGCTGTCCCTCGCACCGCTGGGGCCGGAGGGGAGCTACGTGCTGGAGCTGAGCTCATTCCAGCTGGAATTGGTGACGACACTCGCCTTCGACGTTGCGGTGCTGCTCAACATCACGCCGGACCATCTCGACCGGCACGGCGGCATGGACGGCTACATCGCCGCCAAACGCCGCATCTTCGCGCGCCAGCGCCCGGACGCCGTGGCGATAGTCGGCATCGACGATGCAATCTGCCGCGGCATCGCGGACGAATTGCGGCGAGAGGGCGAGGTGCGCGTCATTCCGATCTCGGCCGTGGAGACGGCGCCGGGCGGGGTCTACGCCGCAGGCGCGCGGCTGGTCGACGCCACCGGCCAGCGGCCGGCTGAAATCCTTGACCTTGGCCAAGCGCCGCGCCTGCCGGGCACCCATAACTGGCAGAACGCCGCGGCCGCCTACGCTGCGGCGCGTGCCTCCGGCGTTCCGCCGGAGGCCGCCGCCGCCGCGATTCGCTCGTTTCCCGGCTTGGCGCATCGCCAGGAGCTGGTGGCGACGATCGACGGGGTCCGGTTCGTCAACGATTCGAAGGCGACGAATGCCGATGCCGCGGAAAAGGCGCTGACGTGTTATCAGGCAATTTACTGGATTGCCGGCGGCTTGCCAAAGGCGGGCGGGATCACCGCTCTGGCACCGCATTTCGCGCGGATCAGGCACGCCTACCTGATCGGCACCGCGACAGAGGAGTTCGCCGCGACGCTCGAGGGCTCGGTTCCATTCACCCGCTGCGGCGACCTCGCGAACGCGGTGGCGTCGGCCGCGGCGCAGGCGCGGCAGGACGGCGTCCAAGATGGCGTCCGGGGCGCCGTCGTGCTGCTGT
>JBLMXS010000368.1:0-2699 GCA_050257895.1 Thiohalocapsa sp. | reverse complement strand
GCTGCGCATTCCGAACGCGATGGATGGTGCGCCCTATGTGACGCAGCCGCCGATCCAGCCGGGGGGCGGGTTTCTCTACGAGTTTGTCGTGCCCGACGCCGGCACCTACTGGTATCACCCGCACGCCCACAGCGCCGAGCAGGTCGGGCGCGGCCTGATGGGCGCGCTGATCGTCGAGGAGCGGCAGCCGCCGCAAGTCGACCGCGATGTCGTCTGGGTGCTGGGCGATTTCCGCCTGCGGGAGGATGCCGCGATCGCCGGCGGCTTCAACAACCCGATGGAAATCAGCATGTCGGGTCGGATCGGCAACACGGTCACGATCAACGGCCGGGTTCCCGGCCGCTTTAATGTACGGGCCGGTGAGCGCATCCGGCTGAGGCTGATCAACGCCGCGCCGGCCCGCATATTCGGCCTCGAATTCGCCGGTCATCAGCCGCTCGTGATTGCCTATGACGGCCAGCCGGTCGAGCCGCACCGGCCGGAAGGCGGGCGGGTCGTCCTCGGCCCGGCGATGCGGACGGACCTGATCCTCGACATGACCGGCAATCCCGGAAGTTCGGCGACGGTGGTCGACACCTTCTATAAGGGCCTCGAATACAGGCTCGTCGACATCGCCTACAAAGACGAGAAGCCGCTCAGAGACAAGCCGCTCGCTCCGCCGGCCAAGCTGCCGCCGAACCCGATCCCGGAACCCGACCTCGCGCGCGCCGAGCGCCACGACGTGACCCTGACCGGCGCCATGATGGGCGGCATGGGAATGGGCGGGATGGGGATGGGCGGGATGATGAGCGGGATGCGCGGCGGCTCGATGTGGGCGATCAACGGCAAGGCCGTCATGCACGACGACATGCGCAACATGCAGCCGGTGCTGACGCTGAGCCAGGGCAAGACCTACATCCTGGCGATCGACAACCGGACGGCGTGGCATCACCCGATGCACACGCATGGGCATTCCTTCCGGGTCGTCACCCGCAACGGCGCTCCGACCAAGTTCCGCGAGTGGCGCGACACGGTGCTGATCCCGCCGCGCGAGCGCGCCGAGATCGCCTTTGTCGCCGATAACCCAGGCGACTGGATGTTCCACTGCCACATCCTCGACCACCAGGAGGGCGGGATGATGAGCACGATCCGGGCCGCGTGAGGCTGCGATGCCGGTTTTCCGCGCCGCCTCGATTTTAGCCGCCGTCTTCGCATCCGCTCTCTCGGTGCCGGCCTTGGCCGCCGGCAATGTCGAGCGCGGCGCCGCGCTGTTCCGGGCGTGCGCGGCCTGCCATTCGCTGCGGCCCGGCCGCAACATGACCGGGCCGAGTCTCGCCGGCGTGTGGGAGCGCAAGGCCGGCGGCCTCGACAGTTTCGAGCGCTACTCGCCGGCGCTGAAATCCTCGGGGATCGTGTGGGACGAGAAGACCCTGGACGCGTGGCTGAAGTCGCCGCAAAGCCTCGTTCCGCACAACCGCATGACCTTTCCCGTCGTCCCCGACGCGCAGCAGCGTGCCGACCTTATCGCCTTTCTCAAGGAGGCGAGCGCCGGCCACGCAACCCTCGCCACGACGCGCGGCTTCCGCAATCTGAAGAAGCTCGGGGCCGATCATCAGGTGACGGCGATCCGCTACTGCCACGACACCTACCGGGTGACGACGGCGGACGGTCAGACCGCCGACTTCTGGGAAGCGAACCTCCGCTTCAAGACGGATTCGAGCGACACCGGACCTCGTCCCGGCAAGCCGGCAATCCTGCCGGCCGGAATGAGTGGCGATCGCGCCTCGGTGTTCTTCGCCGCGCCCGACGAGATCAGCAGCTTCATAAAGGGTGAATGCCGAAAGGAGCAGGATCGATGAAAACCACTCTCTCTCAGGTGAGCCGTCGCACCATGCTGTTTGGCGTAGCCGGGGCGGCCGGCACCGCCGCCCTGATCGGCGGCGCAACCGGGATCATGTCGTCGAGCGCCGAGCTGGCGGGCCGGGGCGAGGCGACGCTCTACAAGAACCCCGAATGCGGCTGCTGCGAGGCGTATGCCGATTACCTTCGCGGCAACGGGTTCGCGGTAAAGCTCATCCCGAGCAACGACCTGCTCGTGATGGGGCAGAAATACGGCATTCCGGACGCGGATGCTCCCTGCCACATCTCGCTGATCGGGGGCTATGTCGTCGGCGGGCACATGCCGTTTGAGATCGTCAACCGGCTGCTCGCGGAAAAACCGCAGATCACCGGGATCAATCTTCCGGGGATGCCGACCGGCACGCCGGGGATGCTGGGACGGAAAACCAGGCTGACGATCTACGAGATCGGCAAGGGCCCCAAAAAGGTCTACGCGGTCGTATAGAGGATGTGGAGGATGGCAGCCCCGGAAGTCTCACGCCGGCGAGCCCGAATGGCGCTGGGCGTGCTGCCGGTGGCTGCATTGCTGGTGACCGGGCTGCTCGCCTACGACATCGGGCGGCGGGCATTTTCGAGCGCCGATCGAGGTGCGCCGGCCGGGTCGTCACCCACTCTCGTTGCGCCGGCGAACGCCCTGGAACTGTCTGTCCTCGACCAGCCGCGCGCCGTGCCGGAAATCCATTTCTCGGACGGACAGGGCGGCGAAGTGAGCCTCGCCGACTTCCGGGGCCGGGTCGTGCTGCTCAATGTCTGGGCGACGTGGTGCGTCCCGTGCCGCAAGGAGATGCCCGCGCTTGACCGGCTCGAAGCCAAGCTCGGCG
>JBLMXS010000367.1:0-3176 GCA_050257895.1 Thiohalocapsa sp. | reverse complement strand
CGACCTCGAGCACCCCCTCCGGCTTCGATTCGTCGAGGAGATCGGCCGGATCAACAAGCGCCTGTCCGAGGAGGAGTGAGCCCCGTGCGCCTGCCGTGGCCGTTCGGCCGCAGGACGCCGCCCGACGGCCCGTCCCCCGCCGCAACGGGGGCCGGCGGCGGCGCGCGCCCGGCCGATCCCGTGCCGCCGGTCCTCCCCGCCGCGCCGGCCCCGACCGGGGCCTGGTCGCGCCTGCCGCCGATCCAGCGGACGATCGGCGCCGCGCCGCTGGTCGCGCCGAGCGTCCCGTTCCTCGAGGAGGTGCCGGGGCACCGGGCCCTGCCGCCGATCCTTCAGCCGCTCGGCCACGAGACCTCGTCGGTGGCGCCGGCCGGGCTGGTGGTCGCGCATGCCCGGCCGGTCCCGGCCCTCACCTCGCACGCCGCGCTGCCGACCCGGCACGTTCAGCGCCACGCGGGGGGACGGTCCGAGGCGCTCGACGCGGCGGGCTCGGCAATCCCCGCTGAGGCCCTGCCGGTGGCGGGCGCGCCGGCGCCGGAGCCCGAGCCCGTGCGCCGCCTGCCGGCCGTCTCCGCTGCCGCCACGGTGACGCCGCCGGCACGGCAACGCCCGCGCGGGCAACGCGACGCTGGGCCGAGGGGCCGGCCGACCTCGCCGACCCCAGCGCCTCCGCCGACTCAACCGCCTCCCCCGCCGGAGCCGCCGCCGTCACCGCCGATCGGGCGCTGGAGCTGGGGCCACGGCGCGGTGGGCGCGAGCTGCCTTCCTGACGACAAAGCCGTTCAGGAACGGGATCTCGGTGCGGCGGCCCTTGACCATATCCTGGCCGGTCGAGGGGCGGTGCTCGCCGCCGCCGGTGTTGGCGACCGCCAGCCGGTGCTCATCGATCTCCTTCTGCGCCGCCGGATCCCCCTCGCCGGCGCGCGCCAGCGTCTCCGGATCCATGTGGCTGACCTCGTCGAACGTGTAGCCGAGCGCCTGGCCGACGCGGATCGCCTCGCTGCCGAGCCGGTTCGAGAAATGCCGCAGCGCATCGTTCTTGACGACCTCGCGGCCGATCAGGCCGGTGCAGGCAGAAAGGCCGTTGCCCATCACGTTGGTCACCAGCTTCGACCATCGCTCGCCCCACAAATTCTCGGTGACGAAGGCGCTGTCAGAGTTGGCCAACAGGGCGCAGACCTCCTTGGCGCGGTCGGTGATTCGGCCGTGCACCTCGCCGACGCGGAACACGGTGTGCTTGGAGCCCGACTTGCCGGCGGCGCGGCGGATCTGCCCCGGCGCGTGCAACTCGACGGTGATCGAGCTGGCGATCGAGCCCAGCGTCTTGCCCCAGCCGACGACGCCGGCAATCGTCTCCTCGTTCATGCAGTTCTGCAGCGAGACGCAGTACGCGTCGGGCGCCAAATACTGCTTGATCATCATCGCCGCCCAGGCGGTGTCGTAGGACTTGGTGCAGACGAAGGCGATGTCGAACGGCTTCTCCTTCGAGACGTGCTGCAGTTCGGTGACGTGCAATGCCCGCACCGGCACGGTGAACGGCTCGACGTCGCGCAGATGAGTGATCGTCAGCCCGTGTTGCTTCATGTGCTCGACATGCTCGGGCCAGAAATCGATGAACGTCACGTCCTCGCCGGCCTGCACCATGTGCGCGCCGGCATAGCCGCCGACCGCTCCGGTGCATACGATCGCAATCTTCTTCCCCGTCGCCATCACGTCCTCCGCGTCAAGCCGGTATGAGCCCTTCGGGGGGCGATCCTAGTACGAGCCGGCCCTGCGGGGGAAGCTGTCCGGCCATGAGTGGGGAGATTGCCGGCGGCGCTCGCTTTAGCGGCGGGTGCGGGCCGGCGCGCGACTGGCGGCGCGGGCTGATTTGCGGTGGCGTGGCTGGGCAGTGCGCGGCTTGGCCCGCTTGCGTGCCGGTCGCCGGCGGGACAAGCGCGCCAGCAGCCAGCGGAGCAGCGCCATGCCCTGCCCGTCGGCAAACAAGCCGACCGGAGTCAGCACCAGGCCCAGCGCCATGACGGCGCTGGCGGCGCGCTCCCACGCCGTGAACTCGCCGGCGACAACGACCAGGCCCAGGACCATCCCGAGCCCGAAGATCCCGAGCGCCCCTTTTGTCCAGCGCATTCTTGGCCAGCGCGATCTGACAACTGCCAATGTTCTTACCGCCTCCACTTGCGCCGCCGCCGAGCCGGTATGCGCCAACAGCTAAACCGCCCGGCGCTCGGATCGGCGCCTGCACGATAACCTGGAGCGTTGACAGATAGGGATTCCGCGATACGCTGACGACGGCTTCGATGTTCTCCTGTACGTGTCGCTGACGGAGCGGAGTCATGAAGCGGACCGCTGCGGTGGCCATAATATGGCTGGTGACTATTGGCTTGGTTGCGGTTCAGTACAAGGCGCGGGCCCAGGTTCCTTGGGCAAGACTCGGCCTGGCGATAATTGTCGGCGCCGGCGGCCTTGCGTTCGTCGGTAAAAAAGCAGAGGCGGCTATTACCAGGCAGCCAGCTGCGCCTGCGGCTCCTGTCGCGCCGATGACGCAGCGGCCGTTTACCAATCCGTCCGCACCGATCCCGCAACAGCCAGCCGCAGCGCCGCTGCGGACGGGCACCCTCTACCAAAACAAGGCGACGGGAGAATACTGCATCAGCTATGTCGTAGGGGCTTGTTCGGTGTGCTATCGATACGGCGATCAGTGTGTCGCAGACCTCGGTAAGCTGCCGATCTACTCCGAAAATTTCAGATAGTTCCCCGCGCCTGAGATGATCATTAGGTGATCATTAAAAATCATCACCAGCAATTTTTTCTTGGTCCACACAGATCTTGATTTTTGCCTGCTAGCCGGATTTCCCGTACACCTCAACGATATGAGTTTGACTGTCGGCGACGATCGCTCCTCTAACTAGCGCCACGGTCTTGGCCGGAAACAATGATACCGTGGCGGAATCTGCTACGGTTCCATCTATATACAATTTTATATTGGTGAACGACAGCTTGACGGCGATTTGATGGCTTTTGAAGCTGGCCGTCGTTTGGGAAGCGCCGAAAAACCGGTCGGCCAGCTTGAGGCCCTGATCGACCAAATCAAAGACGGCCATACCCGCTCCCCGCGGCTCCCCGCCTGGGTACTCCGCGCCGCGGACCCTCCCCTAGGGCGACGGGAGGCGATGGGA
>JBLMXS010000366.1:0-3744 GCA_050257895.1 Thiohalocapsa sp. | reverse complement strand
GTCGGCGGCGGGTTCCTGCTGACGCCGCTGTTGATCTTTATCGGCGTGCCCCCGGCGATTGCCGTCGCCTCATCCGCCAATCAGCTGGTCGGCGTCTCGGTGTCGGGTGTCCTGGCGTATTGGCGGCGCGGCGCGGTCGACTTCAAGATGGGGTTCATCCTGCTGCTCGGCGGGCTTGCGGGCTCGGTCGTTGGGGTGTGGATCTTCAGCTTGCTGAGCCGCCTGGGCCAGATCGAGGTGGTGATCTCGCTGCTCTACGTCATCCTGCTCGGCATGCTCGGCGCGCTGATGATCGGCGAGAGCACCCGCGCCTTGCTGCGTCAGCGCCGCCCCGGCGGATTTCGCCGCAAGTTGCACCAGCACAACTGGATGCACGGCCTGCCGCTGAAGACCCGCTTCCGCCGCTCGAAGCTCTATATCAGCGCGCTCTTGCCGGTCGGCCTCGGCTTTGCGATCGGCGTCTTGAGCGCCATCCTGGGGATCGGCGGTGGCTTCATGCTGGTGCCGGCGATGATCTATACGCTCGGCATGCCGACCGCCGTTGTTCCCGGCACTTCGCTGCTGCAGATCATTTTCGTCGCCGGCAACGTCACGTTTCTGCAAGCCTTGACCAACCGCACGGTCGACGTGGTGCTGGCGCTGGTGCTGCTGGTCGGCGGCGTCCTCGGCACCCAGATCGGCATCCGCTTCGGCACCAGGCTGCGCGGCGAGCAGCTGCGCTTTCTGTTGGCCCTGGTGGTCCTGGCGGCGGCGGCCAAGCTGGCCTTCGACTTGACCGTGCGGCCGGTCAGCCTGTTCGCGGTCGCTCCGCACCCGGAATGACGCCGCGCCGCGCCGGCTGCCTGCTCGCGCTCGCCGCCTCCCTGTTCGTATCGACATGGTGCAAGGCCGAACCGTCGGCCGCAGCGCCGCCCCCCGGGCCGCCGCCGCCCGAGCCGGTCGTCGCCGATCTCAGCAGCCATCTCATCGCCATCAGCAGCGGTTTCCACGGCGCCTCGGTGGTGCTGTTCGGCGCCACCGACGGGCCCGCCGACATCATCGCGGTGGTGCGCGGGCCCGAGCAGAAGATGACGGTGTGGCGCAAGGGAAAGATCGCCGGGATCTGGGTCAACGCCGAGTCGATGATGTTCAGCAACGTGCCAAGCTTTTATGCCGTCGTCTCCAGCCGCCCCGTCGACGAGATCCTGGAGCCGGCCGCGGCGGCATCCCACGGCATCGGCGCCGCCAATCTGAAACTGGAGAGCACTGGCGACGTCAGCCTGGCGCGGGCAAAGCGCTTTGCGCAGGCACTGGTATCGGAGCAGGAGCGCGCCGGCCTGTTCGGTCGCAAGGCAGGCAAGGTCATGTTTCTCGGCGACCGCCTGTTCCGCGCCACGATCGACTTTCCGGCCAACATCCCGACCGGCACCTACCTCGTGGACGTGTTCTTGGTGCGCGACTACGACGTCGTCAGCGGCCGGACGACGCGGCTCGTCGTTTCCAAGGTCGGCGTCGACGCCGCAGTATCCGATTTCTCGACCCACCAGTCGGCGCTGTACGGTGCGATTGCGGTGGCCGCGGCGGTGGTGGCAGGATGGCTGGCGAGCCTGCCGTCCCGGCGGGCGTGAGCCGCAGCGAGGCCCCAATTCCGGAGGAACCATGGCGGGGATCATGGCGCAGAGCGAGCCGGCGCGCGTCTTCCTGGTCGTCGTCGACGAGACGCCGGAGCATCGCATCGCCGTCCGCTACGCCGCCCGGCGCGCCGCCCATACCGGCGGCCGCCTGGCGCTGCTCTACGTGATCGAGCCGGCCGAATTGCAGCACTTCCTGGCGATCGAGGAGCTGACCCGCGCCGAGCGGCGCGAAAGCGCCGAGCAGCTCCTGCAGCAGCTGTGCGAGGAGATGGCGCCGCTGGCGGGGGCGATGCCCGTCGTCTACATCCGCGAAGGCAGACGCCGCGACGAGCTGTTGGCGCTGATCAACGAGGAGCCGACGATCTCGATCCTCGTGCTCGCCGCCGGCACCGGCGCCGAGGGCCCGGGACCGCTCGTCACCTACCTCGCCGGCAAGCCCGCCGCGCGCCTCCGGATCCCGATCGCCATCGTCCCCGGCGGCCTGACCATCGAACAGGTCGACGCGCTGAGCTGACCCGCTACGCCGCCTCGCCGCTGATCACCTCTTTCACCTTGCTCGCCAGCTGTTTCAGGCTGAACGGCTTGGGCAGGAAGTGAATGTCGCTGTCGGTGTCGAGGCGCTGGCGGAAGGCGTCCTCGGTGTAGCCCGAAATGAAGATGACCTTCATGTCGGGGTGGCTCTCGCGCACTTCGCGCACCAGGGCGGGGCCGTCCATGCGCGGCATCACGACATCGGTGATGAGGAGGTCGATCGGCTCCTCGGCGTCGCGGATCGCTTCCAAGGCGCCCTCGCCGCTCTTCGCCTCGATCACCTTGTAGCCCTTGTTGCGCAGGGCGCGGGCGCCGAAGATGCGCACCGGGTCCTCGTCCTCGACCAGCATCACGGTGCCGATGCCGGTCAGGTCGCGCGGCACCGGCAGCTCGGCGCTGTCGGCGGCCTCCGGGCGGGCCGCTTCGAGCGCCGCCTCGCTCGCCTGGTGCCGCGGCAGCTGGATCTGGAAGACCGCGCCCCGCTCCGGCGTGCTGTCGACAAAGATGAAGCCGCCGGTCTGCTTGACGATGCCGTAGACGGTCGAGAGCCCGAGCCCCGTACCGGAACCGACCTCCTTGGTCGAGAAGAACGGCTCGAAGATGCGCTCCAAATTCTCCTTGGGGATGCAGACGCCGGTGTCGGCAACCTCGATCAGCACGTAATTGCCGGCCGGCATCACCTCGTGGCCGCGGCGCACCGGATGCGCCTGCGTCACGTTGGCGGTGCGGATCGTCAGCGTGCCGCCCTCCGGCATCGCGTCGCGGCCGTTGACCGCGAGGTTGATGATCACTTGTTCGAGCTGGCCCTGATCGACCTTGACGAGGCCGAGATCGCGGCCGTGCACGACCTTCAGCTCGATGCGCTCGCCAATCAGGCGGCGCAACAGGTGCGACAGCTCGACCAGCACGTCGGTGATGTCGATGACGCGCGGCTGCAAGGTCTGCTGCCGCGAGAAGGCCAAGAGCTGGCGCACCAGATTGGCGGCGCGGTTGGCGTTTTGCTTGACCTGCATGATGTCGGCAAAGGACGGGTCGCCCGGCCGGAAGCGCATCAGCAGCAGGTCGCAAAAGCCGATCATCGCGGTCAACAAATTGTTGAAATCATGCGCGACGCCGCCCGCCAGCTGGCCGACCGCCTGCATCTTCTGCGACTGCGCGAACTGCACTTCGAGGTTCTTCTGCTCGGTGACGTCGATGAAGTGCAGCATCAGCCCGCCAGTCCCGCCGCCGGCATCGCCATTGGGACCGCCGTTGGGACCGTGATTGAGTGCCCCTTCGGCGCCGTCGAGCCGCGACAGGAAGACGACGGCGGTCTTGTCGCGCGGGGCGCGCAGCCTGACCTCGACCGGCGCCGGCTGGGCAGCGCCGTCGGCGGCGGCGGCGAGCTTGACCGCGATCTCACGGCGGTCGTCTTCATTGACAAAGCCGATCAGCGGCTCGCCAATCAGGTCCTGCGGCGGCGCCCCAAAGAGTTCGCCAAGCGCGCGATTGGCTTCTTCGAGGCGGCCGAACCGGTCGATCAGCGCGATGCCGACCGGGGCGTTGGCGAAAAAGCGCTGAAAGCGCTCGCGGGACAGCCTGAGCGCCATCTCCCATTCGC
>JBLMXS010000365.1:0-3691 GCA_050257895.1 Thiohalocapsa sp. | reverse complement strand
GAGACCTTGTCGCACACCACCATCGGGACATAGCGCGGCGGTCCGTCGGTCCCGCCATTGAGCGCGGCGAGGCCGCTCTCGCCCTGGATTACGTCGTCGAACGCGGCGCGGTCCTCATAGCGCGTGCCCGGCCGGTAGCCGGTAGCCGAGGCATAGACGATATCAGGATTGGCGGCGGCGATCGTCTGGTAATCGATGCCGAGCCTTGCCGCCGCGCCGGTCCGCATGTTGTGGACGAGCACGTCGGCGGTGGCAACGAGCCGGCGCATGGCTTCCTGCGCCGCCGGCTTCTTCAGGTCGAGGACGAGGCTTTTCTTGTTGCGGTTGACGTTGAGGAAATAGGCCGCCATGTCGGGGTTGCGGGCCGGCCCGATCTGGCGCATCGGGTCGCCCTCCGGCGTCTCGACCTTGATCACCTCGGCGCCCATGTCGCCGAGCACCTGCGCCGCCAGCGGCCCCAGCACGGCGATCGCCACCTCGACAACGCGAACCCCCGCCAGCGGCCCCGGCATGCTCTGCTCCCGACAAATATGGGCGCAAAGTGTCATTGCGAGCGCAGCGAAGCAATCTCGTGCCGGGTTTGCGGAGCGGTTGAGATTGCTTCGTCGCTGCGCTCCTCGCAATGACCAGGCTTGGGGGCGCAATGCATTGCGGTTGCCGCGCGGCGGCGCAGTGCTTAGCTTTTGCGCTAGACTGAGGCCGGAGGCGAGACATGGGCGAGAGGGTGCAGATCCGTGAAGTCGGCATGCGCGACGGCTTGCAGAGCATCGCGACGGTATTGCCGACCGAGACCAAGCTCGCCTGGCTCGACGCCGAGTACGCCGCCGGCGTGCGGGAGATCGAGGTGTCGTCGTTCGTGCCGCCGAAGCTGTTGCCGCAGCTGGCCGACGCCGAGGCGGTCGTCAAGCACGCGCTGAGCCTGCCGGGGCTGCAAGTCTCCGCCCTCATCCCCAATTCGCGCGGCGCCGAGCGCGGCCTCGCCCTCGGCGTCCCCGAGATGAATTTCGTGCTGTCGGTCAGCGAGGGCCACAACCTGTCCAACGTGCGCCGCCGCACCGAGGAGTCGATCGAGGATTTCCGCCGCGTCGTGCAGCTGTGCCGGGACAGCGGCAAACGCGTGAAGGTCAATTGCGGCCTTGCCACCGCCTTCGGCTGCACGATCGAGGGCGATGTCGACGAGGACCGCGTGCGGCGCATCGCCAATGAGGTGGCCGCTGCCGGCGCCGACGGTATCATCCTCGCCGACACGGTCGGCTATGGCCAGCCGGCGGCGATCGGCCGCGTCTTCCGCCAGGTCATGCAAGACGTCGCGCCATTGCCGGTGGCGGCGCATTTCCACGACACGCGCGGCCTCGGCCTCGCCAATGTGCTGGCCGCCTTCGCCGCCGGCTGCACGGCATTCGACGCCTCGCTCGGCGGGCTCGGCGGCTGCCCCTACGCGCCCGGCGCCAGCGGCAATATCGTGCTCGAAGACACCGTCTTCATGTTCGAGGCAATGGGCGTAGGGACGGGCATCGACATCGAGAAGCTCGCGGCCGTGCGCGAACTCGTGCATGCCGCGCTCCCCGAGGTGATGCTCCACGGCGCCATCGCCAAGGCCGGCCTGCCGCGCAACTTCCACCCGGCCGCCGAGGCGGCGTGAGCGCCTGTCCGGGTCCTTGCGGACGCAGGGACCTATTCCCGGACTGAGGTGCGCCGGATTGATGGATCCCGGCCTTCGCCGGGAACCGTTATGTAAGGGCGATGTCGAGCCAGCCCTGGGTCAGCGTGGCGCAGTCGCCGGGGCGCAGCAGCACCGTTGTCATCGTCGATTCGACGATTGCCGGTCCGGCAATCACCTGCGCCGGCGCCAGCGCCTCGAAGCGGTAGACCGGCGCCACCACCCAGTCGTCGAGATGGATCGGCCGCTCGCCATGCGGCGGCGACGGCGGTGCAGCGGGCAATTCCGGCTCGCGCGGCGGCGCCTCCAAGAGCCCCGAGACGGCGGCGCGGGCGTTGACCAGCACACATTCCTGTCCCGGCATCGCGTAGGTGTAGAGCTCCTCGTGGCGGCGGTGGAAGCGCTCGACGATCTGCGGCAGCGGGTCGGCCACGCTCCAGTCTATGTCGTCGAGCGGCACGGCGATCTCGAACACCTGCTCGCCGTAACGCATGTCGGCCGAGCGGGCGGCGCGGGCCGGTCCCGTAAACCCTGCCCCGGACCCCGATCCCGGGGACGCGCGCAGCCGCCGCATGCCCTCGGCCTCGAGTTCATCGAAGAGGTGCTTGACGGCGGCACCGTCGAGCGCGCCGGCATCACCGATATGGCTGCGCGCCGCCTCGAAGCGCAGATCGGTGGCCAGCATGCCCCAGGCCGACAACACCGCCGCGACGCGCGGCACGATGACCCGCGCCAAGCCGAGCTGGCGGGCGATGTCGGTGGCATGCAACCCGGCGGCGCCGCCGAACGCGAACAGCGCAAAGCGTCGCGGATCGACGCCGCGCCGGACCGAAACGAGCCTTACCCCCTCCGCCATCGTCGTATTGACGATGCGGTGGATGCCCTGCGCCGCCGCGATGCGGGCGATGCCGAGCCGGTCGGCCACGCTGTCCACCGCCCGCTCGGCAGCCACGCGATCGAGACGCCGCTCGCCGCCGAGAAAATTCTCCGGGTCGAGATAGCCGAGGACGAGGTTGGCGTCGGTCACCGTCGCGGCCGCCCCGCCTTGGCCGTAGCAGGCGGGACCTGGCACGGCGCCGGCGCTCTCCGGCCCGACATGCAGGATGCCGCCGGCATCGACTCGGGCGATCGACCCGCCGCCGGCGCCGATCGAGGCGATATCGAGCGAATTGAGCGCGATGCGGTGGCCGCCGACCTGTCGGTTGGCGGCAAGGGCGGCGGCGCCATCGACGATCAGGCTGATGTCGGTCGAGGTGCCGCCCATGTCGAACGGGATCAGGTCGGGAGCGCCGATCAGGCCGGCGGCGCGGACGCTGCCGGCGACGCCGCCGGCCGGTCCCGACAGCACCGCCGCCGCCGCCAGCCGCCCGGCCTCGGCGATTGGCGCGACGCCGCCATGCGACTGGATGATCAAGGTCGGGCCGCGATATCCGGCCTCGGCGAGCCGCGCATCGAGCCGCGCCAGGTAGCGCGCCAGCAGCGGTCCGACATAGGCGTTGACGATCGTCGTCGAGACCCGCTCGAACTCCTTGATCTGCGGCAGCACCTCGCTGGAGAGCGAGACATAGGCCTCCGGCAGGGCCCGGGTTAGAGCGGCGCGGGCGGCCTGCTCGTGGCGCGGATCGCGCCAGGCGTGCAGGAAGCACACCGCCACCGCCTCGACCCGCTCGCGCTGCAGGACGGCGATCGCCGCGGCCAGCGACTCCGGATCGAGCGGGATCTCGACGCGGCCGTCGGCGCGCAGCCGCTCGCGCACGCCGAGGCGCAGGCGTCGCGGCACCAGCTGCTTGGGCGGCGGCAGGCGCAGATTGTAGCGCTCGTCCTTGAGGCCCTCGCGCATCTCGACGACGTCGCGATGGCCCTCGGTCGTGAGCAGCCCGAGCCGCGCCCCCTTGCGTTCGAGCAGCGCGTTAGTGGCAACGGTCGTGCCATGCACGATGCGCTCGGTCTGCGCCAGCAGCGCCGCCCGGTCCAGGTCCAGCCGCGCCGCCAGCTGCCCCAGCCCGTCGAGCACGCCGAGCGACGGGTCGG
>JBLMXS010000364.1:0-2990 GCA_050257895.1 Thiohalocapsa sp. | reverse complement strand
TGGAAGCAGCAGATCGAGCTGTTGAACGAGACCGCCGGCAAGAAGGGCATCCGCGCCCTCCCGATGTGCACGCCGAACCGCATCGTCGACTATTTCACGATGCGCAACACGCAGGAATTCCGAGGCCTGCCGGTGTGGCACCCGATTTGCCTGTCGAGCCCCGAGGAGATGCTGAAGGCCTATGCCGACCCCGAGGTGCGCCGGAAGCTCCACGAGGAGGCGATCGACTTCAAGCACGGCCCCGCCATCGGCCTGTCGAAGAATTGGTGGGACTATATGGTGCTGCAGCACGCCGCGCTGCCGAAGAACAAGCAGTACGAAGGCAAGACGCTGGGGCAGATCGCGCAGGCGCAGGGGAAGGGCATCATCGACTGCTTCCTCGACTTGGCGATCGAGGAGAACCTCGACACCGAATGGCTGCACGGCGAGATCAATGTCGACGACGCCGCGGTGGCGCAGATCCTCACCTACCCCTACGCCATCATCGGCCTGTCGGATGGCGGCGCGCACGTGCAGTTCCAGAGCGGCTTCGGCTTCTCGACGCGGCTCTTGTCCGAATGGGTGCGCCAGAAGCAGGTGATGTCGCTGGAAACGGCGGTGCGCCGGCTGACCTTCGAGTCGGCCTCGATCTTCGGGCTCAACGACCGCGGCCTCTTACAGCCCGGCAAGGTCGCCGACCTGGTGATCTTCGATCCCGACACGGTGAAGCCGCTGCCGCTCGAGGTCGTGCACGACTTCCCGACCGGCGCCAAGCGCATCAAGGAGCCGGCGCAGGGGATCTACGCCACCTTCGTCAACGGCCGGATGCTGATGAAGGAAGGCGAGCACACCGGCAACCTTCCGGGCCGCGTCCTGCGCAACAGCTACTACCGGGCGAACCACGCGTAGCGTTGAGCGGTCCTAACCCCACCCCTGCCCTCCCCCGCTAGCGGGGGAGGGAGCAGTCCAGCGCAGCGTCTGAGGTATCCCTTCCCCCGCTGGCGGGCGAGGTCAGGGTGGGAGTATTGCAGCAAGGTGTTAGAGATGCCGGACTCGATTGACGTGACCAGCCGCATCCCGATGCTCGACATCGGGCCGTATCTCTCCGGCGAGCGGGGGGCGATGAGGCCGCTGGCGCAGGCCGTCGCGCGGACCTGCGAGGATACCGGGTTTCTCGTCGTCGCCGGGCATGGCATTGCGCCCGAGCTGCCGCACAACGTCTTTGCGCACGCGGCACGCTTTTTCGCGCACGAGGAGGCGTTCAAGCTGGCGCTGCAGATCGGCCGGTACAACATCGGCTACCTGCCGTTCGGCGGCCAGACCGTGCGGCACTCGCCGGTCAACAACAACACCCGCCCGAATTTCAGCGAGAGCTTCTACATCACCCGCGACCGGGCGCCCGATCACCCGGACATTCTCGCGCAGAAGCCGCACGTCGGGCTCAACCGCTGGCCGGCCGACATGCCCGAGTTCCGCGCCGCGATGCTCGCTTATTACGCGGCAATGGAGGCGATGACCGTCCGGCTGGTGCCGGTGTTCGCGGCCGCGCTCGACCTGCCGGAAGATTATTTCGCCGCCGCCTTCGCCGAGCCCAATTGCACGATTCGCCTGATCCACTACCCGCCGCACCCGGCGCCGGAGGACAACGAGTTCGGCTTTGCGCCGCACACCGACAACAATTTCATCACCTTCCTCGCACAGTCGGCATTGCCGGGGCTCGAGGTGCGCACTGCAGAGGGCGAATGGATACGGCCGCCGGCGGTGCCGGCCACCTTCGTCGTCAACACCGGCGCAATGCTGGCGCGCTATTCCAATGACCGCTTCAAGGCGACGCCGCACCGTGTCATCAACCGCAACGACGCCTCGCGCTACGCCATCCCGTTCTTCCTCGGCCCGAACCACGACAGCGTGGTCGCGCCGGTGCCGAGCTGCGTCGGCCCCGACAACCCGCCGCGCTACGAACCCATCACCTACGGCGCCTTCAACGCCCGCCTCCTGACCCTCAACTTCGCGCACCGCCGCCGCGATAGCGCGTAGGGCGGACTAAGTCCGCCGGAACCGCAAAGCTGGCGGACTGGCGTCCGCCCTACACCATTGTTGAGTCTGGCGGGGGGAGTTGCTTGACACCCTCGGGGCGCCCAAGTAGGAGGGGGCGCCGCGATCGACGGATTGCGGGGGCGTAGCTCAGTTGGTTAGAGCGCCGGCCTGTCACGCCGGAGGTCGCGGGTTCGAGCCCCGTCGCTCCCGCCATGATCCCCACAGAGATGCGCGCGGTCCGCCTCGCGCGCGCCGAGGGTTTGCCGTTGCAGAGCCTGCTCAGCGAATACTTCCCGATCCTGGTGTTCCTGGTGATTGCCGCCGGCCTTGCCGTCGTCATGGTCGCCGCCGCCTTCCTGGCGGCGCGCCAGAACCCGTATTCGGAAAAATTGTCGCCCTATGAATGCGGCTTCGACCCGTTCGAGGACGCGCGGGTGCGCTTCGATGTGCGGTACTACCTCGTCGCCATCCTGTTCATCATCTTCGACCTCGAAGTCGCCTTCCTGTTTCCGTGGGCCGTGTCGCTGGGCGATCTCGGCGCCTTCGGGTTCTGGTCGATGGTGGTGTTCCTCGGCGTGCTGACGGTCGGGTTCATCTATGAATGGATGAAGGGGGCGCTCGAATGGGAGTGATCGAACGGCCGACCCCGTCTACCCCGCCCACCCAGGTCGCCCCGCTGCTGACGCCGGCCGGCCCGGAAGCCGACCTCTTGCTGCGCGCCGCGACCGAGGAGATCGAGGAGCGCGGCTTCATCACCTCGACGGTCGAGGCGTTGGTCGCCTGGGCGCGCAGCGGCTCGTTGTGGCCGATGACCTTCGGGCTCGCGTGCTGCGCCGTCGAGATGATGCAGACCGGCGCCAGCCGCTACGACCTCGACCGCTTCGGCGTCGTCTTCCGCCCGAGCCCGCGCCAGTCCGACGTGATGATCGTCGCCGGCACGCTGTGCAACAAGATGGCGCCGGCACTGCGCAAGG
>JBLMXS010000363.1:0-7564 GCA_050257895.1 Thiohalocapsa sp. | reverse complement strand
GGCGCGATAGAGGAATTTGAGGATCGCCGCCTCCTTCTCCGTGAGGCGAACCTTCTTGCGGCCGCTGATGTCGGTCATCAGCTTGGCGCTCGGCCGGAACGTGTAGGGGCCGATCGTCAGCACCGCGTCGTCGCTGTGCTCGCTCTGCCGCAGATGCGCCCGCAGCCGCGCCAACAGCTCGTTGAGCCGGAACGGCTTGGTGACATAGTCGTTGGCGCCGGCGTCGAGCCCCTGGACGGTGTCGGCCTCGCTGTCGGCTGCGGTCAGCATGACGATCGGCACCGCGATTCCGGCCCGCCGCATCAGCCGGCACACCTCGCGGCCGTCGAGGTCGGGCAATCCGACATCGAGCAGGACGGCGTCGAAGCGCTCGCGGCCGACCAGTTCGAGCGCGCCGCCGCCGCTGTCGCACTCGCGGCTGGCGAACTCGGCATGGCGCTCCAGCTGCTCTGCCAGCGACTGGCGCAGCGCCGCATCGTCGTCGACGATCAGTATCGTTCGATTGCGCATGCCGCCCCCGGCGAGACAGTGCGGCCAGACGCCGCCTTGTGGGCCGCGTCCGCCGCCAATGTTATTCGCGCCACTGCCAGTGTGCATCCCTGGGCATCCCCGGCCGGCCGCAACTAACGCTCCGCATGCGGTGATATTATCCTGGGTTGCAGGCCGCGGCCAGCCTGCGCGGTTTTGCTACGCGTTCGCCGCCGCTGCGGCTAACGTCATCGGCTCGGAGACCGGCACGGAGAAGCCTCATGGAGGCGTGGTTTCACTGCGAGAACCCCTACCCGTTCGTGCCGGATGCGGTCCTCGACGCCGCCGATTCGGTGCGCGCCAGCCTGCCCAACCGCTATTGCGATCCGCAGGTCGCGGCCCGGCTGTTCGAGGAGACGCTCGACGAGTACCTGCTGTGCGACGAATTGGGGCTCAACATTACCTCCAGCGAGCATCATTCCGGGATCAACTGCCTCTATGGCGCCAGTCCCGTCATCCTCGGCATCGTCGCGCGGCAGACGAAGAACATCCGCCTCCTCAGCATGGGGACGCTGATCACGGTGCGGCAGGACCCGGTGCGCGCCGCCGAGGAGTATGCCACCGCCGACGTCATCTCGCGCGGCCGGCTGGAGATCGGCTTTGTCAAATCGGGCGGCACCGAGATGGCCTCGGGCAACGCCAATCCGATCGGCATCCGCGAGCGCTTCTGGGAGGGGATCGACCTCGTCACCAAGACGCTGACCTCGCATGACGGGCCGTTCAGCTGGGAGGGCAAGCACTTCACGCATCGCCATGTCAACATCTGGCCGCCGCCGTTCCAGCGGCCGCATCCGCCGATGTGGGCGGCGACCTCCGATCCGGTCGACACCGCCGAGCTCGGTCGCCGCGGCATGGTCAACATCATGGTGATGCGCGGCGTCGACGTGACCAAGCGGGCCTGGGGCGCCTACCGGCAGGCGCGCGCCGAGGCCGGGCTGGCGAAGCCCATGACCGACCGCTTCGGCTATTCCGCCTTCGTCTATGTCGGCGACAGCGACGAGGAGGCGGTCAAGATCGGCAGCAAACTCTTGTGGTTCGTCAACACCAGCATGAAATCGGCGCCGCAATACGCCAAGTTTCTGCCCGGCACGACGCCGCCGGAGCTGGCGCCGCAGCTCTATCGCAATCCAGAAGCCGGCGGCAGCCTCGGCCGGCCGGGACGCAACTCGCCGCTCAACCGCCTCGGCGTCACCGCCGAGATGGCGATGGCGGGCGGCCGCATGTACGCCGGCAACCCCGACACCGTCTATCGCCAGATCATGGAGTTCTACGACAGGGTCGGCGGCTTTGGACACCTGATCATGGTCGGCAAGACCGGCTTCATCACGCATGACGAAGCGGTCAAGAACATCACGCTGTTCTCGAAGGAGGTCTTGCCGCGGCTGCGCGAGGTGAAGCCGGTCGTCGTCGGATAGGTTCGGACCGAATAGATCAGGTCGCAGCTAGATCAGGGGCCGTCGCCGCGACGAGACTACTTGTCAGGCTGGGAAAGCTCGGCGTAGCTGAGATGGGTCACCGGCGGCAGGGTCTCGACGACCTTCTGCGTCACCAGGAAGGTGAAGTCGAGCGCCCCCAGGCCGATGGCGATGACCAGCAGCACGACGTTCAGCTCGCCGGCGATGCGATCGATGCGGCGCAGCAATTCCCTGAACGGCAGCCGTCGCTGCGGCGACAAGGGGTTCATCATCGAAACGCTCCTCTTCGGGGCGAAAACGCTGCCCCGGACCTAGTCGCTCATGCTGCAATGCACAACAGGCTGCCAAAGCAGGTCAGCCATGCAGACTTATCTGCAAACCGTCATGGCGGCGTCACCGGCAGCGGCATGGACGCACCCAAACCATTTGCCGGCGGCGGCAGATGGTCGATGAAATGTTGCGCAATGCAGAGAAAGTCGAGCATTGCCAACGACAGCGCGATCACCAGCAGCGCGCCGTTGAGATGAGCCGCGGCGCGGTCCAGGTGGCGCAGGACGAATGGCGGCCGATGGCGATACTCCAGCCGAAACAGGCTCATGACCGCAGCTCCTGCTGTTGGCGATGCGTGCTGCAGTGCAAGACGCAGACCATCTGCGCGGCGCGGCGAGCGCAAATCCTTAACAAGAAGATCGGGCTCTGAACCCAGGCGGCTGTCTTTCGGATTTCCGGCGCGCGGAACCGCGTCAGCCGCTGCCGCCTTCGACGGGGTGGCCTTCGGCGCGCCAGCGCAGCATGCCGCCGGTCAGGTTGGCGACCGCCTTGAACCCCGCCTGCTGCAGGATCGATACCGCCTGCGCCGAGCGGCTGCCGGCGCGGCACACCGCCACCAGCGGCCGCTCGGCCGCCAGCTCGCCAGTGCGCTCGGCCAAATCGCCGAGCGGGATCAGGACGGCGCCCGCGATGTGGCCGAGCGGCCCGGTGAACTCCTCGGGCTCGCGCACGTCGAGGATCTGCACAGGACTGTGCGCGCTCGCCTCTTCGAGACCGTGCGGATCGATCTCCCAGAGCCCGGCGAAACTGAAGCGCAGATGCGCCCACTGAGGATCGGCCGCGGCGCCGCCGACCGCCTCGCCCTCGTCGTTTTCCGGCCGGCCGCAGCGCAGATTGCCCGGCACCGCGACGTCGATCATCTTCGGATGCGCGAGGCGCAGGTTTTTCATGTAGCCGGCAAAATCGCCGAGCCCGATCTCGCCGCCGAGCCGCGGGTTGAAGCGGCGCTCCTCGGCGACGCTGGTGGCGGTTAGCCCGCGATAGTCGTGCGCCGGGTAGAGCAGGCAATCATCGGGGAGGGAGAAAATCTGCTCGTGCACCGAGCGGTACATCGTCGCCGCGTCGCCCTCCTGGAAGTCGGTGCGGCCGCTGCCGCGGATCAAAAGGCAGTCGCCGGTGAAGGCCATGGAGTGGTCGTCGAGGACGTAGGTCAGACAGCTGTTGGTGTGGCCGGGCGTGGCGCGCACCAGCAGGCGGCGGCTGCCGAAGCTGACGACGTCGTCCTGCGTCAGATAGCGGTCGGCGCCGACGGCGCCGCTGGCTGCCGACAGCATGATCCGGCTGCCGGTGCGCTGCTTCAATAACCAGGCGCCGGTGACGTGGTCGGCGTGCACATGGGTTTCGAGCGTCGCCAAGAGGGTGAGGCCGAGCTCGCCGAGCAGCGCCGTATCGCGCCTGACCTGCTCGAAGACCGGATCGATCAGCACAGCCTCGCGGCTGGCGCGATCGCCGAGCAGATAGGTGTAGGTCGAGGATTGCGGGTCGAACAGTTGGCGGAACACCAGCATCACAATTCTCCCGACAAGCGCCGTCATGCTGCAATCGCGTACCGCGCGAAGCAAGCCCGGGCTGGCGGCCGCGGCTATTTTTCCGCCACCCGCTGCACCGCCTGGGCGCCCTCCTGGCTGAGATTGGCCTGCAGCAGGACGAGCGGCGCGCCGCCGGCATTGGTCAGACGATGCACCCAGCCGAAGCGCTCGAACAGCGGCGCGCCGGCGGCAGCAGTCTCGCTGCCGCCGGTCGCCGCCGCCAGCGTTGCGGTGCCCGCCAGCACGTAGTCGAGTGCCGCGCCGGAGCGCCAATAGGCCGGGCTCGGGCTGCCGCTTAGCGGCAATGTCACGCGCGACAGGGTCAATTCGTACGGCCCGGGCTGCAGGCCCGGCAGCGGCTCGGGGGTGCGGAAGAGCTCGCGCACGACCACGGGCCGGTCGAGCAGCGGGCGGCGCTGGTTCGGCCGCGCCGTCAGAACGAACAGGAGCAGCTCGGCCGGCTGCGCCGAGCCGGCGCGCAGCCGCACGATATGGCCGGCCGGGATAAAGGCGCCGGCGCCGGTGGCCAGCGTGTGCGCCTCGCCGCCGCCGCCGCTTACGTCATCGGTCAGCGTCAGCTGCCCGGCGAGTGCGTAGAGGAGGAGGCTCGATCCCTCGTAGGTCGCCTCGCGGCCGGCCGGCACAGCCGCACGGTAGAGCCGCAGAAAGAGCGGCATGTCGATGACGCTCGGCAGCTGCCCGACCGCCAGCGTCGCCGACGCCGCACCGGGCGGCTCGGTCTGGCCAAACGCGCCCGGCTCGACCAGCAACGGCGCCAGCAGCAGCAAAAGGGCGACGAGGGGGAGGGGCCGGCGCATCGGGGCGATGCTCAATCGTCGGCCGCGGCGGGAACCGCGGGCGCCGGGCGCGGCCGCAGCAGCAGCAAGGAGGCGAACGCGGCAAGGCTGAGCCCAGCTGAGAGCACCACCGCCTCGGCGCCGACCGCGTCGAGCAGCAGTCCGAACAGCAACGGCGCCGCCGACAGCGCGAGGCGCGACGGCGCCGCCAGGATGCCGGTGCGCAGCCCGTAATCGACCGGCCCGAAAATCGCCAAGGGCAGCGTGCCGCGGGCGATCGTCACCATGCCGTTGCCGGCGCCATGCAACACCGCGAACGGCGCGATCCCGGCCGGCCCGAGGAGGCCCAGCACGGCGGCGCCGAGCGGGTGCAGAAAGGCGGCGATGCGGCCCGACCATACCGGATGGATCGCCCGCAACAGGCCGAATTCGACCAGCCGCGCGGCGACCTGCGCCGGCCCGACCAGCGCACCGGCGGCGATTGCCGCCGCCTCGCTCGCGCCGGCGATCTCGAGAAGGCGGGGCAGGTGCGCCGCCATCGCGCCGGTGACAAACGCGGTGGCGCAGAAATAGAAGCCGAGGATCGGCATCGCACCGCGCGGCGGCGGCGCGGCGGGCGCCTCCGCCGGCCGCTGCTCGGGCGATGGCAGGGGTGGCGCCGGCGGGATCAAGAGCCAGTTGAGCGGCAGGGCCAGCGCCAGGTTGATTGCGGCCCACACCAGGCAGGCGCCGCGCCAGCCGAGCGCGCCGTCGAGCCAGGCCGACAGCGGCCAGCCGAGCGTGCTGGCAAAGCCGGCGATCAGCGTGATCCCGGTGATCGCCGAGCGCGCGTCGCGGCCATAGAGCCGGGTCAGCGTCGCGAAGGCCGGGTCGTAGAGCCCGCACGCCATGCCAAGGCCGAGAATGACCCAGGCCAGGCTCAGCGTGACGATGCCCTGTGCCAGGCCGAGCACGGCAAGGCCGGCCGCCAGCATCACGTTGGACGCGATCAGCACGGCCCGGCCACCGCGCCGGTCGATCACCCGGCCGACCCACGGGCCGACCGCGCCGCCGAGCAGCAACGACCCGGAGAAGATCGCAAAAAAGACCGAAGCCGGCAGGCGGAGCGCGGCGGCGATCGGGGCGCCGAGGATCGCCGGCAGATAATAACTCGATGCCCAGGCCAAGGTCTGGGTGGTGCCGAGCGCGGCGACCGTGACGGCCTTATGGTTCATCGGCCAGCACCCGCCACACGACCCCCTCGCGCGCCTCACGGTCCTCGAGCTCGCGGCTGGTCGGCACGACGTAGCGCGCCAGCTCGACCAGCCCGTCGCGCGGCAGATAGGCGCGGCCGGGGTCGCCGAGCAGCGCCGGGCGGCCGCGGCCGGCGATGCGGCGCAACAGCGCCACTGCGCGCGAGGCCATCGGCTCCTCGTAGCAGATGTCGCCGGCCAGCGCGATGCCCCAGCCGGCGGCGCCGCGGTCGAGCAGGTCGCGGGTCTCGATCGCGATGGTGACGTTGTTGAGCGCGGCGTTGAGACCGATCGCGGCGGCGGCGAACGGGTCGATCTCGGCGGCGGTCACGCGCTTGGCGCCACTCTTGGCGGCGGCGATCGCGACGATGCCGGAGCCGGAGCCGATATCGAGCACCTCATGGCCGGCAACGGTCTCGGGGTGGTCGAGCAGGTAGCGCGCCAGCGCCTGGCCGCCGGCCCAGGCGAAGGCCCAGAACGGCGGCGGCACCGGCCCGCGCGACAGGCTCTCTTCGGTCGCCTGCCACAGCGGCGTCACCTCGGTGGCGAGGTGCAGCCGGATTTCCGGCACCAGCGGCGGCGCCTTCACCTCGGTGTTGCCGCGGACAAAGGTGAGCGGCTCCAGGCTCACAGCACGTGACCGAGGACAATGCCGGCGAAGATCAGCCAGCCAACGAGCCGGTTCGAGCGGAATTTTCGCAGGCAGTCGCCGGCATCCTCCGTGTCGACCCGGGCGGCCTGCCAGATGAGCTGCGCCATGGCGGTGGCGAGCGCCAGGTAGAAGGCGATGCCGAGCCCGGCGGCAATGCCGGCAGCGCCCCACAGCATCGCTGCCATGAGATAGAAGCCGAAGAGGAACGGGCGGGTCCGCGCCCCCAAGGCCAAGGCCGAGGATTTGACGCCGATGCGCGCGTCGTCCTCCTTGTCCTGATGGGCATAGATCGTGTCGTAGCCGAGGGTCCAGCAGATGCCGCCGAAATAGAGCAGCATGGGCGGCCAAGCGGGCCCGCCAGCGACTGCGGTCCAGCCGATCAGCGCGCCCCAGTTGAAGTTGAGCCCGAGAAAGAGCTGCGGCCACCAGGTGATGCGCTTCATAAACGGGTAGGTGGCGATCAGCGCCAGCACCGCGACGCCGAGCAATCGGCTTGGCCCGTTGAGGCGCAAGAGGACCGCGGCGCCGACCACGAGCTGCGCCAGCATGAAAAGGACAGCCTGCCGCACGCTGACCCGGCCGCTCGGCAGCGGCCGCATGCGGGTGCGTGCGACCCGGCCGTCGAACTCGCGGTCGGCGATGTCGTTGAGGGTGCAGCCGGCGCCGCGCATCACCGCCGCGCCCAACGCGAACAGCGCCAGCAGCAGCGGATCGGGCCAGCGTGGACCGGCGAGCGCGATGCCCCACCAGCCGGGAAACAACAACAGCCAGGTGCCGATCGGGCGATCGAGGCGGGCAAGACGGGCATACGGCTCCGCCCATCGCGGCAGCAATCGGTCGACCCAGTCCCCCTGACGAATGTCGCTCGGGTCGTGGGACGCGGGCGTCCCGCCCGCATGCGGGCCAGAGGCCCGCGGTCCGAAATCCACGCCGCGACCCCCTCCCTCCCCCGCACTCCCCGGATCAAGCCCGGGGAGGGGAGCGTTGGGGTGGGGGTGGACCACCGGGATTTCGGCGTCGGCCGGCATGGCCTAATGTTGACCCCGCAACGGCTCCCGCTCAAGCGAGGAGGCTGCAACGG
>JBLMXS010000362.1:0-2916 GCA_050257895.1 Thiohalocapsa sp. | reverse complement strand
TGCGAGTTATTCGCGACTTGCAAATCCAGGGCAGCATTTTGGTTGGAATCTCATGCCGATCCACAACCTCGACAAGCTGTTTTATCCTTGCTCGGTCGCCGTTATCGGCGCCACCAATAAGAATGGGGAGCTTGGCAACGTCGTCATGCACAATCTGCTGCATGGAGGCTTCGAAGGGCCGATCATGCCGGTGACCGATCGCGAGCGGGCGGTTGCCGGCGTTCTCGCTTATCCGAAGGTGGATGCGCTGCCGGTTACTCCCGATCTTGCCGTCATCTGCAGCCCTCTCCTCGCGTCGCCCGAGGTGATCCGCGCGCTCGGCGAGAGCGGCACCCGCGCCGCGATCGTGCTTGGCGCCGCCCGTACTGGTGAGGCATCCGACGGGGTCGGCGGCGGCTTCAACACGATGCTGCGCGAGGCAGAGCGCTATGGGCTGCGCGTGCTTGGGCCAGACTGCCTCGGCCTGATGGTGCCGCACATCGGCCTCAACGCCAGCATCGCGCAGGTGCCCGCAACATCCGGCGGCGTCGCCTTCGTCTCGCAGTCGGCGACGGTATGCGCCGCTGTCCTCGACTGGGCGCGCGACCGCGACATCGGCTTTGCGCATTTCGTTTCGCTCGGCAGATCCGCCGATATCTGCTTCGGCGACGTCATCGACTACCTCGGCAACGACGCGATGACCAGGGCGATTCTGCTCTGCATCGAGAACGTCCGTTCCGGCCGCAGCTTTATGTCGGCCGGCCGCGGCGCCAGCCGCAACAAGCCAATTCTTGTCATTAAGGCTGGCCACACGTCGGCGGGTCAACGGACGGCTTGTGGCGACGACGAGCCGCACGGTGCCGACGCCGTGTACGATGCCGCCTTCCGGCGCGCCGGCATGCTGCGGGTGGACGGTCTTAACGAGTTGTTCTCCGCGGTCGAAACTCTCGGACGGACTAAACTGCTGCGCGGCGAACTGCTCGGCATCGTCGCCAACGGCCGCGGGATCGCGGCGATGGCGGTGGATGCGCTGGTCGGCAAGGACGGCCGCCTGGCGACGATCGGCGAGGCCAGCGTTGAAGTGCTGCGCAAGGCCATACCGGCAGCGCAACGGATCGGCAATCCGACCATCCTCAACGGGACCGCCGCGCCGGAACAGTACGCCCTTGCCACCAAAACATTCCTGCAGGACGGCCACGTGGACGCAGTAATGGTGTTGCATGCACCGATCTCCGGCGTCTCCAGCGCCAAGGTGGCGGAAGCGGTGGTCGAAGTAGCGCGCGAGACGCCCGGCGCAGTGCTGACCAGCTGGATGGGCGGGCAACAGGTGGCCAAGGGCCGACGCCTGTTGGCCGAAGCGCACATCCCGACCTATGACACGCCGAACCAGGCGGTGGACGCGTTCATGCACATGGTCCAGTACCGCCGCAACCAAGAGATGCTAATGCAGACGCCGGCCTCGACCCCGACCGGGTTCACACCGGCCACCGGCCGGGCGAAACGGCTGGTTGAGGAACTCCTCCTGCCCGCCGGCAGCATTCTCTCGGGCAGAGACGCACTCGCCCTGCTCTCAACCTATGGCGTCGGCTCAGCCGATGCACGACAGGCGCGTAACCCGGGGGAGGCGGCCGAGATTGCCGCCGAAATCGGTTGCCCCATAGCACTCAAGCTGCTGACCAGCGACGAGCGACAGAAGACCAGCGATGACGTGGCGCTGTTCCTGGAGGCGCCGGATGCGGTCAAGGTGGCGGCGCAGCGGTTGCAGAGCGAGGCGCTCGCCCGTTCACCCAGCGCCCGCATAAAAGGCTTCCTGATCGAACCGGTGATCCGGCACTCCGGTGCGCTGGAGGTGAAGGTCGGCGTTGCCGACGACCCTGTGTTTGGGCTGGTGATTACCTTCGCTCATGGCGGCGCTGCTGGCGACCTGACGGGCCCCACGTCGGCGGGCCTGCCGCCGCTGAGCATGAGTCTGGCGCACGAGATGATCGCGCGCACCCGCATCTCCGCGCTGTTGCGGCGCTCCGGCGATGCGCCGGAGGCAAGCGCACAGGCGCTCTGCCTGACGCTCGTGCGGATCTCGCAGCTGGTCGTTGACATCCCGGAGGTGGCGGCTCTGGAGATCGAGCCGCTGGTCGTCGATAACCGCGGCGTGGTTGCCGTCGATGCGCAGATCATGCTCGTCCCGCGGACAGACGCGAGCGAGGAGCGCCTGGCGATCCGCTCATACCCGAAGGAGCTCGAGGAGGAGTTCGTGCTGACAAACGGACGCAAGGTACTCCTACGGCCGATTCGGCCGGAGGACGAGACGCCTCACCACGAGTTCCATGATAGGTGCACGCCAGAGGACATGCGGCTGCGATTTTTCCACCCGGTGCGGTCGCTGCCGCACCCTGAAATGGCGAGGCTCACCCAGATCGACTACGACCGCGAGATGGCCTTTATCGCCACCGCGCCGAAGGAGGATGGCTCCGGCCCGGAAACCCTCGGCGTCGCCCGCACCATTACCGACCTGAACAACGAGAAGGCGGAGTACGCGATCATGGTGCGTTCAGACATCAAGGGGCAGCACCTCGGCTGGAAGCTGACGGAGAAGATGTTGCGATACTGCCGCTCGCGCGGCACCCGTCGGATTGTCGCCGACGTCCTGCCCGTCAACAAGCGAATGCTTGAACTCCTTGATAGCCTGGGCTTCAAAAGCAGGTCCGTGACGGACGAGGACTTCGTGGAAGTGGCACTCGATCTGCAGCAACCTCTGCAGCAAGCGGACCAATACGTCCGCAAGCGCGCACTTCCCTCCCTCTAACTCTAACGCAGTCTTTTGCAACATGGGGTAATTGCGGGCGGCTGCTTTCCGACGGCGTCAAGTCTGACAGGATCGGGCTTGGCATTGGCAAAGGAGAGTAGCCATGGAGCAGTATGTTGGCCTCGACGTATCGC
>JBLMXS010000361.1:0-2611 GCA_050257895.1 Thiohalocapsa sp. | reverse complement strand
GGCAAACAGGATGAGAACGGCGCGTCAATCTGGATGAGAAAGTGTCGCTGGGTTTGCGACGCAGGGAGGGCGTAGCCCGACCGAAGTCGCGAATCCAGCGACGGCGGCGGCCCGGAATGGGGCGCTCGACTGGCGATCGCGGCCGGCTGGATATGGAGGCGGTTCTTCATGCCATGAGGAACCGCACCTTGCCCGGCCGCCACATCACCGATCGCCAGATGAGGCTGTACATGACGTTCCGTCACACCGAGCCGCCGATGATCGCGGCGGCGAAAGCCAGGTTCAGCACCGCCACCGCCTATCGCTTCGAACACGATCCCCGACTGCCATCGCAGAAGAAAGCGTCGCGTGGCCGGCGGCGGCCCGACCCGCTCGGCGAGGTTTGGGACAGCGAGGTGGTGCCGCTGCTAAAGAGCACCCCCGGCTTGCGGCCGGTCGCCATCTTCGACGAGATCCGCCGGCGGCATCCCGAGATCGGCGCCGGCATCCGCCGTACCTTGGAGCGGCGCATCCGCACCTGGCGGGCGCTCAATGGCGCCGAGCAGGACGTCATCTTCCGGCAGGAGCACCCGCCGGGCCGGCTCGGGCTGTCCGATTTTACCGATCTGCGCGATCGTGGTGTCCGCATCGCCGGCGCGCCGCTCGATCACCGGCTCTATCACTTTCGGCTGGCGTTCTCCGGCTGGGAGCATGCCCATGTCGTGCTTGGCGGCGAGAGCTTCGTGGCGCTGGCCGAGGGGTTGCAGAACGCGCTGTGGGCGCTCGGCCGGGCCCCGTTGCAGCATCGCAGCGATAGTCTGTCGGCCGCGTTCCGCAATCTCGACGCCGACACGAGGCAGGACCAGACCCGCCGCTACGAGGCGCTGTGCGCCCATTACGGCATGGAGCCGACCCGCAACAATCGTGGCCTGGCGCATGAAAACGGCTCGATCGAAAGCCCACACGGCCATCTGAAGCAGGCGGTCGAGGATGCGCTGCTGCTGCGCGGTTCGCGCGACTTCGACAGCCTGGATGCCTACCGCCGCTTCATCGACGAGGTTGTCGGCCGGCGCAATGCGCGCAACCGCAAGCGGCTCGATATCGAGCGCCCAGCCTTGCAAACGCTGCCGGCCCGCCGCACCACCGATTACGAAGAGGCGATCGTCACCGTGACCTCGACGAGCGGGTTCGTCCTGCGCAAGGTCTTCTATTCGGTGCCGTCCCGGCTGATCGGGCATCGGCTGCGCGTTCGCCTGTACGACAACCGCCTCGAATGCTTTCTCGGGGCGACGGCGCTGATGACGCTGCACCGTGGCCGGCCGCATCGCAGCGGCAAGCACGGTCACGTCGTCGATTACCGGCACGTGATCCACGCCTTGCGCCGCAAGCCGATGGCGCTGTTGAACCTGGTCTATCGCGAGCAGCTCTTTCCGCGCCGCGCCTACCAGCGCGCCTTTGAGGCGCTGCTGGCGGCCGACGGCGAGAAGCGGGCGTGCCGAACCCTGGTCGGGCTCTTGGCGCTGGCGCACGATCGCGGCTGCGAGGCCGAACTCGCCGACATCATCGACGGTTGAACTCGATGCCGGCCAACTGCCCGACCTCGACCGCCTCAGTCGGCGCTTCGCTCCCGACCCCGCCGCCATTCCCGACATCACCGTCGAGCTGGTGCCGCTGCATCTCTACGACGAGCTCGGCACCGTCCGGTTGGGAGATGCGGCATGAAGGCGGCCGATCCGATCGACACCGCCCGCGTCGAATTGCTGCTCGCCGAGCTGCGCCTGCCCGCCGTCAAACAGGTTTGGGCCGCGCTCGCCGCCCAGGCCGACAAAGAAGGCTGGCCGGCGGCGCGGTTCCTGGCGGCGCTCGCCGAGCACGAGATGGCCGAACGCGGTCGCCGCCGCATCGAGCGTCATCTCGCCGAAGCTCGATTGCCGCCCGGCAAGACCCTCGACACCTTCGACTTCGAGGCCGTGCCCATCGTCAGCAAGGCGCAGGTCATGGCGCTCGCCGCCGGCGACGCCTGGCTCAACCAGGGCGCCAACCTCTTGTTGTTTGGACCGCCCGGCGGCGGCAAGAGCCATCTGGCGGCAGCGCTCGGCTTCGCACTCGTCGAAAACGGCTGGCGCGTGCTGTTCACCCGCACCACCGATCTCGTGCAGCGGCTGCAGATCGCCCGCCGCGAACTCGCCCTCGAAGCCGCCATCGCCAGGCTCGACAAATACCACCTGCTGATCCTCGACGACCTCGCCTATGTCACCAAGGACCAGGCCGAGACCAGCGTGCTGTTCGAGCTGATCAGCGCCCGCTACGAGCGGCGCTCGCTGCTGATCACCGCCAACCAGCCGTTCGGCGAGTGGGGCAAGGTCTTCCCCGACCCGGCGATGACCGTCGCCGTGGTCGACCGCCTGGTGCACCACGCCACGATCTTCGAGATGAATGTCGAAAGCTATCGCCGCCGCGCTGCCCTCGAACACAAACGCGGCCCCGGTCGACCGCCCGTCAGCGCGACAATCAAAGCAAACGGCTGATTGACGCTGCGCGACAATCAAACCTTGCGCCAGCGCCTCTCAGCGACAATCATCCCAATGTCGCGACGCCGGATTCCCATCCTGATTGTCGCTGCATTCCCATC
>JBLMXS010000360.1:0-3069 GCA_050257895.1 Thiohalocapsa sp. | reverse complement strand
CGGATGCCCGGCGATGGTGACCGTCACGCGGCCGGCGTAATAGCCGAAGCTCTGCAGCACGCTCTCGTAGCGGCCGACATCTTCTTTCGCCCGGGCAACCAGGGCGAATGGCCCGACCTCCACCTTCTTGCGCAGCGCTTCCAGCTGCGATGCATCGTTAAGCGCGGCGTCGAGCGCCCGGTTGCCGGTCGAGGCAACCGCCACGGTTTTGGGTTGCGGATCGGCGGCCGGCGATCGCCCGGTTACCGCCAACGCACTCACGCCGAACACAAACGAGGCTGCGGCAAAGCGAAATCCGGTGCCTGTTCGCGCCTGTCCAATCAACAACGCCTCGAGGCGAGGTTTTTGGCCTTCCGCGGGGAAGATCGGAAATCGGCGGCATCATCGACGATCCCACCGGGCAGGATCCGGTCAGCTTTTCCCCCGGTTTCGAACAGGCCGCGCAGCTCCATGGCAAGCACCTCTTTCCCATGGCCGCGGCCGAGCCGTCGGCGGGCAGAGTACAAGTGCGAAATGGCAGACCGCCCCTCCGGTCACGATCATAGCAAAGAGAGCCGGCAGGTTGCACGGCTCGGACGGCGAGGCCTCTCGGGCCAAACCGGGAAACGGCGGCCGCAGGAAGCCGGCGGCGCGTTATCGCGTGCGGCTTGCACTGTCATGTCCTCAGGCGGACTTCGCCCAAAGCCTTCGACTGATCATGAAGGCAAGGAGTCGTTCGATCCGGCGCCGATGATGAACTCGAACTCAGTCTCCAAACCGCGAGCCGTTTCAAATTCCCGCAACACCTCGGCGACCTCGGCCCAAGCCGCCGTCTTCTCCGTTTCGCCAAGGTCCGACAACACGGCGCGATAGGCGCCAAAGGCCTGCTGGATCATCGTCAGCGCGTCCGCGGAAGAGGTCAGCCGCAGGGGCGCCCGGATGATGCGGGTGCGCAGCTCCACCAACCCGGCTTCAGTCATCACCCTTTCCAAGGCGCCGGGGCCGCCGAGCGCGAAGATGCCGAGTCGGCCCGGTCCGGCGGGCTCTTTGTGGGCGTGGCGGAGCAGTACCTGCATCGGGCGCGCCATGAATGGATTGGCAGCAGGGGTCGTGAACACGAGCGCGGCGACTCGCGCTCCGCGCCTCAGCAGCTTACGGATGGCAACGAGAGCCTGCGCCGGAGACGAGAACAGCATCAAACCCAACCGGCTGATTGCAGCATCGAAAGGGCCCAATCCCGGATCAAGCTCCTCCGCAGCGCACTCGACTGTCTCGATGTTGCTGAGGCCGGCACGTTCGGCGTTCTCGCGCAGATGGGCCAACATCGTGGCGGCAATGTCGGTCGCGAGTACTTGTCCGGTTGGTCCTACTCGCAGCGCGGCTCGCAGCGTTTGACTGCCCGCGCCGCAGGCGACATCGAGAACTCGCATTCCCGGCCGAACCTCGGCCATATCGAGGAGTTCCTCGGTCGCTTGGCTCAATCCAGCCGAGAACCGCTCTTCCCAATGAGCCCAGCCGGGCGCTGCCGTCTCCCAGGTACGGCGCAATTCGCCAATTGGATTGCTTCCCACCTTCCCTCCCAAGGTTTTTTTCGAACTTTGGAAACCCCGCCTTTTACGAAGCGGCCAGCTTCACCGGATACCCGGTCGGCCCTGCTCGATCAAGCCGAACTGGCAGTTCGGGTTTTTGCGCGGACAGCCTATATTCTCTCCCCAACCTGAAGCTCGCCGGAGTGACGATGTTGCGGCTCTTGCCGAGCCTGCTGCTGGCTCTCGCGCTTGCGGGCGCGGCGGGAATTGACACCGGTTCTGCCCACGCACGATCGAGTGGCGGGTACAGCCGACCGAGCGTTTCATTCTCTTCGCGCAGTTACAGCCGTCCGTCTTTCGCCCGTCCAGCGCCGAGGATCGGGTCAGGCGGCTACGCGCTGCCGGCGCGGCGGCCGTCGATCGGGTACCGCTCGGCACCGACTTCCGGCGGCGACAGCGCGATTTCGCAGCGATACTCCGGCCAGGCGTTGGGGGAGTACCGCGCTGGGCGGGCGAGGCCACCGGGCAGCTACGGCGGCATCGAGGAGCGCCGGCCATCGACCTACGGCTACGGTTCATCCGGGTACGGCTATGCCCGACCACGACCCTGGGTCTCGGTATACGCGCCGCCCGCTTACGGCTGGGCGCAGCGCGGCTCGCGGTTCGGTCTGTGGGACGGGCTGCTGATGTGGAGCCTGCTCCATTCGCTGTCGGCGCCCGGCCATGCCCGGTTCTTCTATAACAACCAGGATACCCCCGCCTATCGGGAGTGGCGCGGCGAGGCGGACCGCGCCGCCGAAACCGACCCCGCGCTGCGGGCCAGGCTCACGGACCTCGACCAGCGGATGGCGCAACTGCAGGGACAACCCCAGCACCCCGGCGCTCCGCCACCGCCCGCAGAGAGGCCCGTCAGCGGCTGGAGCGCCACCTCAATCATCGTGGTCGGGTTGCTCGTCGCGGCATTCGCGATCCTGTGGTATTGGCGCCGCCGGCTGGGCACCCGCGATGCGGCGGCGGCGATCCCGACAGCGCTGCACGGCAGTGCGCGGACCCGCTTCCGGGTCGGCATGACGTTCCCGGTTGATCCCGCACCGTTCGTCCTGGCGCGCGGCGCCACCAAAATCACGCCGATCGAAGGCGGCGGCATGACCAGCGTCGAGGCGGTCGGGGTGCTGATGGATGGCCCCGTTCCGCTCCACCGGCTTTATCTGCCGGGCCGCGGCTCCTATTTCCAGCTGCATCTCGGAGACGACGGCAACCCTGACGAGTGCCGCTATTTCTCGCGCATCGATCGGGTCACCCCGGCCAACCGGGATGAATGGGGCGCCTGGCTCGATCCGGCCCAGGGCATGATCGGCTGGCCGCAATTCCAGACGAAGGACGGAAGGCTTTACGACCGCGTCTGGGCGCCGGGCGGTGGCCGCATCGAGCCGCATGCCCTGACCGAGACGATCCAGGATGTTCAAGGCACAGCAACGCAGCGCCTTCGCGCCATGCTCTATGCGGCCCCGACCGGCGCGCCGCCCCCGGCGCCGCAGCGCGAGTACATTCTCGTCTCGGC
>JBLMXS010000359.1:0-5144 GCA_050257895.1 Thiohalocapsa sp. | reverse complement strand
TGAAGCCGTGGCCGCTGCAGATCGTCATCGATCATGTCCTCGGCGGCAAGCCGGCGCCCGCCGCCGGCCCGTTTGCCGTGTGGCCGATCGGCGCCATCCTGTCATTGCCGCCCGGCGTCCTGCTGGGGGTCGCCTGCGCCGGCATCGTCGTCGTGCATCTCGGCGCCGGCGCGCTGACGCTGTGGCACAACTACACGACCATCCGGGTCGGCCAGGACATGGTGAACGACCTGCGCGGCGACCTCTATGCGCATCTGCAGCGCCTGTCGCTCGCCTATCACGGCCGCCAGCGGGTCGGCGACCTGCTCTACCGCATCACGGCTGACAGCTTCGCCGTCCAGACGATGATCATGAACGGCATCCTGCCGATCCTGTCGGCGGTGATCCTGCTCGCCGGCATGCTGATCGTGCTGTTCCCGATCGATCCGCTGTTGACGGTGCTGGCCTTGACGATCGTGCCGGCGCTGTTCGTCCTCATCGCCCTCTTCAACCGCAAGATCGTCGACGTCGCGACCGAGGTGCGCGACCTCGACAGTCGCGTCTACTCGCTGGTGCAATGGGGAATGGCGGCGATCAAGGTGGTGCAGGCTTTTACCAAGGAAGAGGAGGAGCACCGCCGCTTCATGGGCGCCAGTCGCGACAGCCTCCAGGCGACATTGCGCCTCTACAACTGGCAGACGCTCTATTCCGGCGCCGTCAACGTCGTCATCGCCCTCGGCACCGCGGTCGTCGTCTACGCCGGCGCCCGCGCTGTGCTGTCCGGCAACCTCTCGCTCGGCCAGCTGGTCGTCTTCATCGCTTATCTGGCGCAGCTCTACGACCCGATCAACAAGATCACGCAGAGCTGGGGGCTGATCGCCGGCGCCCGCGTCGGCGCAACGCGGGTCTTCGAGGTGCTGGAAACCGAACCCGACCTCAAGGACGGGACGCGGCAGTTCCCGGAGGCTGGGGCGCGGGGCGAGATTGCCTGGCACCGCGTCACCTTCCGCTACCGGCCAGAGGCGCCGGTGATCGACAACATCGAGGTGAGCGTCCCGGCGGGCGCAAAAGTCGCCATCGTGGGCCCGACCGGGGTCGGCAAATCGACGCTCCTCGGATTATTGCCGCGCTTCTTCGACCCGACCGCCGGCCGCGTCACGATCGATGGCGTCGACCTGCGCGACTATGCGATCAAGTCGTTGCGGCGGCAGATCGCGATGGTGCTGCAGCCGCCGCTGATCTTCCCGCTGTCGGTCGCCGACAACATCGCCTACGGCTCGCCCGGCGCCAATCCGGCGGCGATCGAGCAGGCGGCGCGGCTGGCTCGTATCCATGACACCGTCATGGCGATGCCGCAGGGCTACGATACGCTGCTCGGCGAAGCCGGCATCCCATTGTCGGAGGGCGAGAAGCAGCGCGTCACGATCGCCCGCGCGCTGTTGCGCGACGCGCCGATTCTCATTCTCGACGAGCCGACATCGGCGCTCGACGTCGAGACCGAGGCCTTGGTGATGGCGGCGATCGAGACGCTGATGCAGGGCCGCACGACCTTCATCATTGCCCACCGGCTGTCGACCGTGCGGCAGGTCGACCGCATCCTGGTGTTGCGCGACGGCACCATCGCCGAGCAGGGCAGCTTTGCCGAGCTGGTGCGCCAGGGTGGCATCTTCGCCGATTACTACCGCACGCAGTTCGTGACAGAAAACCACCCCGAAAACCGCACCGCGAGCGACCAGCCGGTCCCCGCCTGAGACCCCGGTCGGACGCCGCGCGTTGCGTAAATGCAACAACTCCTGTGACCTAATTGCCGCCACCTTTCTCCACTCGCGCTGAAATTCCCCAGTCCGCTTCCGGCGCTCGGCCGCAGTCGGCAATACAGCGGCAATATCATCTCCTCGCGCAAGGCAGAGAGACAAACGCCGCATCCCGCCGCCAACCTTTTGTTGCCCACCTGCACTGAGTCTTGATTGGCTCCCTGCGGCGGCCGCACGGGGATTTCGTGCCTATACAGCATGGCCCATTCGCGAAAAGCGTCATTTGCTGTTGCACGACCGGAAGCACGACGTTAGGTTCGGCCTCGCGTTGGGGCAATGCCGCTCGCCGTCATGCGGGGCGGGGAAGCGGTGGCCGAGCGAGGGCTCGCCGGTCATCGGTTTCTGAAGCATGCGGCGGCGGCTCCAACCGCAATTTCGCCTTCGACCTGGCCGGCGTCTGGCGCCGGCAGCAACGGTTGATGCGCCGCGGGGGGACGAGGGGTGAGCGATCTTCTGCGCTGGGGAAGCGGGGCCTTCCCGGACCGGCTGTCATTCAAGAGTGGCGCCCGCCGCGTCGTGATAGCGGCCGCCGCGCACCGGCGGACACTGGCGCTGAGCGCGGCCGCGGCGCTGGGCGTCTCCAGTTCCGTCTATTTCGCCGCCTGCTATGTCCGCTATGAGCGGCTGGCGGCGGTCGACCACGCCGTCGCCTCGCGCACCGCCAGCGCCAACGCCGATTTGCAGGACGCCCTGGCGCGGATGCGCGACGAGCTCGGCACGGCGACGCAGGCGCTGACGGCGGCGCAGAGCCGGGTGTCGGCGCTCAACGACGAGACCAAGCGGCAGCTTGCTTCGACGGAGCAGGCGGTCGTCTCGAAGGCCGACCGCATCGCTCAGCTGACGCATGCGCTCGAACAGGCGCAGCGCGAATTGCATCTCGCCGAGGCGCAGCGGGTGACGATGCTGGCCCGTCTCACCAAGGCCGAGGCGGAGCTGAGCGAGCGGCTGCTGAGGCAGCAGCAGGCGCAGGCCGGCCTCGAACAATGGCAGAAGAAGATCCAGCAGCTGACCGCCGAACGCGATAAGGCCGCCAGCGAGCGCGACCAGCTGCGCCATCGCGTCGGCGAGTTGGAGAAGCATTCGCTGCAGACCCGGCCGCCGGCGGCGCCGGTCGCGCAGGCCGTCCCGCGGAGCGCGGCTCCAGCCCCGATCGCGGCTGCGCCCGTTGCCGCCGCGCCGGCCGCATCGCCCTCCGTCGCGGCAGCAGCGCCGCCGGCAGCCGTTGCGGCCGCCCCAGCGGCGCCCAGCAGGACAGCGCCGGCGCAGCAGGTCGCTGTCGTGCAGCCGCCGCCGGCCGTGGCGCCGGCCGCGCCTGCGCCGCAGCCCGTTGTCGCGCCGCCGCCGCACGTCGTGCCGGCGGTCGCCTCGGGCACCGTTGCGCAGTTCGAGCGAGTCCTGGCCTCGGCGGGCGTCGACGTCACGCATCTGTTCGCGCAATACGGCGTCCGCGGCGGCCTCGGCGGGCCGTTCGTCCCGGTTCCGCGCGGCGGCCCGCCGGCGCTGAGTGCGGAAAAGCTGGCCGCGTTGGAGCAGCTGGTGCGGGCCTTGCCGATCTCGGCGCCGCTCGAAAGCTACCGCATCGGCAGCCCGTTTGGGATCCGCGGCGATCCGATTAACGCGCACCGCGAGTTTCATACCGGGGTCGATTTCCTGGCGCCCTACATGTCGCCGGTCTATGCGACGGCGCCGGGCGTGGTGGCTTACTCTGGCTATCGCGACGATTACGGCAAGGTTGTCGAGATCGACCACGGGCACGGCATCTCGACCCGCTATGCGCACCTGCATCGCCAACTCGTTTCGGTCGGGCAGCGCGTCGCGGCGCACCAGCAGATCGGCTATCTCGGCAGCACCGGCCGCGCCACCGGTCCGCATGTGCATTACGAGGTGCTGGTCAACGGCGAGCCGCAGGACCCCGAAAAATTCCTTGGGCTGGCCCGGCTGGTGCAGGTCGCGCATCACTACTAGCGGGCCGCGACGCCCGCCGCCCCTGCCCTGCCCGTTGCAGGTCCCCGACCGCTCTTCCCTCCGGGCGTCGGCTATGCGATGAAGTTGCCCCTCTATCGGGCGTCGACGGGATGCGCGACATCGCAGCCGATCTTGAAATTCCAGGAGTGCTGTGGCGCCGCGCGCCGCAGGCGGATCGGGTGCCTGTCGTCCTCGATTCGCCGCATAGCGGGGCGGAGTATCCCGACGATTTCAACTTTTGCTGCCCGCTGCCGGTGCTGCGCCGCGCCGAGGATGCCTATGTCGACGAGCTTTACGCGGCAGCGCCGGCGCATGGCGCGACGCTGATCGGCGCGCTGTTTCCGCGCAGCTATGTCGATGCCAACCGCGCGCCCGACGATCTCGACCCGGCGATCCTCGCCGCCGCGCCGCCGCCCGATCTGGTGCCGCGACCGGCCACCCGGGTCGGGCTGGTGCGCCGGCACGCCCAACCGGGCGTGCCGATCTATGACAAGAAGCTAGACCCGGCCGACGTGCTGACCCGCATCGAACGCTACCATGCGCCCTACCACCAGGTGCTCGACGAGACATGCGCGGCGCTGCACCGCGAATTCGGCACCGTCTGGCACGTCAACTGCCATTCGATGCCCTCCTACGGCCCGAGCCGTGAGGAACGCAAGGGCGTCTATGCCGATTTCGTCCTCGGCGACCGCGACGGCACGACCTGCGACGGCGATTTCACCCACTTCGTCGCCGGCGTCCTGCGCGAGCTGGGCTACGACGTGCGGATCAACGAGGGGTACAAGGGGGTCGAGATCGTCCGCCGCCAAGGGCGGCCGGCAGAGCGCCGCCACAGCCTGCAGATCGAGGTCGACCGCGCCCTCTACATGGACCAGAAGACGCTGGAAAAGCTCCCGGGCTTCGATCGCCTGCAACAGGATCTCGCAACCCTCATCGCCGCCATTGCCGGCTACGCCCGCGGCCGCCTCTAAGCGCGGCCGCACTCATCAAATTCGCAACGGAGGTGGATATGGCGAAAATCCCGAAAGTCTTGCACGAGCACATCAACACCGCGTTTCCCGCGAATGTCTGCCTGCTGGGCTCGGTATTGCCGAACGGCTTTGCGCAGATCACGCCGCGCGGCGGCACGATGGTCTATGACGACGAGCATCTTGCCCTATGGGAGCGCGGCAAGGGATCGACCAGCGCCAATATGACGGACGGCACCAAGCTGACGGTCTATTTCCGCAAGCCGCAATTGCGCGAGGAGGGCGTTCTGCCGAAAGGCGGCATCGCCCGGTTCTACGGGCGCGCGGCGATCCATCGCTCGGGACCGGTCTACGAGGAGGTGTGGCGCCGGCTGGTGCAGCCCGAGAAGGACCGCGACCCGAACAAGGCTGGATACGC
>JBLMXS010000358.1:0-4641 GCA_050257895.1 Thiohalocapsa sp. | reverse complement strand
CCCGACCGGCCCCTTCAAAAAGATCGCGGCAATCTCGCCGGCCCAGAACAGGATTGCTGGCGCCATGCCGACCGGATGTCCGCTGCGGCCACGGACATAGGCGATGCCGAGCGCGATCTGGGCGGCGACAATCGCGAGCAGCAAGGCCGCGTCGGTCTTGGCGATATGCGCCTCGGCGACGACGCCGAGGGCGCTGCCGAGGAGGAGCGCGGCGAGCGCCGCGAGGTGGGGAGCGTCCGGCTCGCCGGGGAACAGCGCCTTGCCATATGCGGCAATCAGCAGCGCCGCGCCGAGCGCCCCCAGCACCGACGGCAGCCGGTAGGGCCAGATCGCGGTCGAGTGCGGCGCGCTGCACCGCGCCCCCGCAACGGCTTGCAGCCAGTAGATGCCGGCCGGCTTCTTGTTGCGCTCCTGGTCCTGGAAGCGGATGCGCAGGAAATCGCCGCTCTCCAGCATCTGCCGCGTTGCCTGGGCGAAGCGCGCCTCGTCGCGGTCGAGCGGCGGGATCGTTGCGAGGCCCGGCAAATAGAGCAGCAGGCAAAGGCCGGCGAGCAATGCGTATGGGCGCAGGCGTCGCACCCGGCCGCCCGAGATCCGCATCTCAGACGGGTTTCCGCGCCGCCAGTTGCGTCACCGGCAGGAGCGGCCGCCACGCCAGCTGGCCCCCGAGCGGCATCGCATGGCTGACCGCAATCCGCGTCAGTTCGCCGCCATGGCGCTGCTGCCAGTCGAACAGGGCGTGCTCCCCGGCGATGCTGACGGCGTTGGCGACGAGGCGGCCGCCCGGCCGCAATGCTTCCCACAGGGCGGGCAGCAGTGCCGCATCGGCGACCCCGCCGCCGACAAACACCGCATCCGGCGGCCCCAAGGTTGGCGCGATCTCGGCCAGGGCGATCGGCGCCCGGCCAACGATTATCTCGACCTGCGGCACGCCGAGTGTCGCGGCGTTGCGGGCGATCGTCGCGGCGCGGGCAGCCTCGTGCTCGACGGCCACGGCATGGCCGCCGCGGGCGGCGCGCAGCCATTCGATCGCGATGGCGCCGCTGCCGGCGCCGATATCCCACAGCCTCTCGCCGGGGAGCGGCGCCAGCCGCGCCAGCGTCGCCGCCCGCATGTCGCGCTTGGTCAGCTGGCCGTCATGCTCAAAGGCGTCGTCCGGCAGGCCGGCGAGCAACGGCAACGGCCGCGCCTGCGTTGTCGCAACGCACTCGACGGCGATCGTGTTGAGGTCGGGCGCATTCCGCTCGCCCCAATCGGCGGCGGTGGCGTGGATCGCCGTCTCGCAGGGCCCGGCCATATGGGCAAAGACGGTGAGCCGGCTCGGTCCCCATCCGGTCTGCTGCAGCAGCGCCGCGACGCGCCGCGGCGTCTCGCCGTCATGCGACAGCAGCAGCAGCCGGCGCCCCGGCGTCAGATGCAGCCGCAGCGCCTCCAGGGGCCGGGCGTGCAATGACAGCATCACGCACTCGGCGAGCGGCCAGCCGAGGCGCGCGGCGGCAAGGCTGAACGCGCTCGGCATTGGCAGGATCGTCATTTCCGCGACCGCGACATGCCGGAGCAGCGCGACGGCGACGCCGTACCAGAGCGGGTCGCCGCTCGCCAATACGACGACCCGCGTGCCGCGACGCGCGACGATGTCGGCGATGCTGTCCGACAAGGGCTGCCGCCAGCGCAGCCGCTCGGCCTTGCCCATCGGTACCAGTCCCAGATGGCGCCCGCCGCCGACCAGGGTCTCGGCGGTCTCGACCAGCGCCCGGGCGGCGGCGCCGAGCCCGGCCCAGCCATCCTCGCCGATGCCGACGATGCCGAGCCAGGGCGTCATGCCGGACGGCGGCCGGAGGGCGCGGCGAGCGCGTTGACCGCCGCCGCCGCCAGCGCGCTGCCGCCGCGCCTTCCGTTGAGCGCGACAAAGGCAAGCCCGCGGCCGAACCGCACCAGCGCCTCCTTGGCTTCCGCGGCGCCGACAAAGCCGACCGGAAAGCCGAGCACGAGGGAAGGCGGCTCGGCCCCGGCCGCAAGCATTTCGAGCAGATGGAACAAGGCGGTCGGCGCGTTGCCGATCGCCACGACCGCGCCCTTCAGCTGCGGCCGCCACAATTCGACGGCGGCGGCGCTGCGCGTCGTGCGCAGGCGGGCCGCGAGCCCGGTGACCTCGGGCTGGTGCAGCGTGCAGATGACCGGGTTACTGCGCGGCAAACGGGCGCGGATAATGCCGGCGGCGGTCATCTCGGCGTCGACCAGAATGGCTGCGCCGGCCCCCAGCGCGCGTTGTCCGGCGGAGGCCGCGCCGCGTGACCACACGAGATCTTCGAGGATCGCGACATCGCCGGCCGCATGCGACAGCCGCAACGCCAGCTTGTGCATCGACTCCGGAAACCGCCCGAGATCGGCCTCGGCCCGGATCAGCGCAAACGACCGGCGATAGATCGCGGCCGGCTCGCGCAGGTAGTCGTAACTCTGACCGGCAGCCGCAAGCGACCCGCCATCCCCCGACGCCTGCTTCTCGCCCAAAGCGAACCCGGCCCTAACCCTCCCCCGCTTGCGGGGGAGGGGATAGCGCTCAGCGGGTGACAAGACCGAGCATGCGCGATGCCTGGGGCCCATCACCCCCAGCGTCCAGGCTTCCTCTGCGACGACGATGCGCCGCTGCGCGGCGGTCAGGCTCGGGTCGCCGGCGAACCAGGCGGCGAGGCCGCCCTCTCGGTCGGCGGCGGCGGCGAGGGCGGCGACGTGGCGGACCTGGGCGCGGTCATTGACCTCGCCCGCCTGCTGCGTCGGCCGCCAGCGCCACCATGACGGCCAGCATTCGGCAAACACGATCCGGGCATCGTCGGGCAGGCACAATCCTGTTTCGAACGGCCACACCCGCGCTGCCGCAGCCCAGCGCGGGTCGTCGCGCAAGGCCCGCACCACCGGGATGCCGGTCAGCGCCTGGCTGCCGACCGACCCGGTATAGGCAAGCTTCCAGCACGGCTGCGCGCCGGTCATCCAGCAATCGATCAGCCGGCGCTCGCGCAAGCTCTCGCCGTCGACATGCAGGCGGTGGTGCCGCGCCCCGAGGAACGCCCCCGCTTGCGCCGACGGACAGCCCCAGAACGGAAACGCCTTGCCCGAGATGCGCTGGTTGAGCGCAGCGCCGACCGCGAAGCGGTTGTTCATGTTGTCCTCGCGATCCTGCAGGAGGCGGGCAATCTCGTCCCATACGGCGCGCCACGGCAGCCCGCCATTAAGGCCGAGCCGGCGCGCGAAACCTTCGGGATAGCCGAACGGAAAATCGAAGCCGATTACCGCGCGCTCGCCGCTTGCGGCGACGCCGGCGATGATCTGCGACAGCTCCGCTTTGGCGAGATGCCTGGTTTCCGGGTTGGTGCAGCGCTCGCCCGCCGGCCCCCGGTGGCAGATCCAGATGCTGTCGCGGCCGGTTTTGCGCTGGTTGGCCGCGCTCCAATCGACGATCACGTAATGATCGAACAGTGCCGCCATATCCTCTCAGCCGTGGCCGTGGTCGTCGTGACGGTGATGCGCGCCGCCGCGGACGTGATGGTGATGGCCCTGCTGCGGCGTCCCGACCGCGTCCTCGTAGCCGACGACTTGGGTGCGGTACTTGCACAGCTGGCAGTTCATCGCCGGCCCGTCCGGATGGTGGAATTCGCCGATGCGCTCGACGAAGGCGTCGATGACCCCCTGATGGTCGCGCAGGTGGCTGGCCTTGACGAAGTCGATCTGCGGAAAGCGCGCTGCCGCCTCGTCGGTCTGCGCGTAGATGCGCTTCACCAGGATGCCGGTGAACAGGAAATACGGAAAGACGACGATGCGGGGAAAGCCGAGCCGCGCGGCATGCGCCAGCGCCGCATCGACGCGCGGATGGGCGACGCCGCTGAACGCCGCCTCGGCCCAGCCGAACCCCATCCCCTCCCACAGCATGCGCGCGATCTTGGCGATGTTGGAATTGGCGTCGGGGTCGTTGGTGCCGCGGCCGACGACGACGAGCAGCGTCTCGTCGCGGCGGCCGGGCGCAGCCGCGGCGATGCGGTCGGCGGCGGCGGCGAGCAGTTTCGCATCGATCGCCAGATCGCGACCGAGCCGCACCTCGACATCGGGATTGGCGGCCTGGAAGCTGTTCATCTCCCATGGCAGGTCGTTCTTGACGTGGCTGGCGGCGAACAGCATGCCGGGGATCGCGTGGATGCGGCGGGCGCCGCGCGCCTTCAGCAGGGCCAGCCCCTCGCCGATTGTCGGGCGGGCGAATTCGAGATAGCCGGTGGCGAAATCGGGGGGCTCGGGCGCTTCCGCGAGACGCGCGCGCAACGCGTTCGCCGCCACCTCGAACTCGGCAATCGCCTCGGGATCGCGGCTGCCGTGCCCGCACAGCAGCACCGCGGTCTCGCTCATCCTCGTCCCTCCTGTTGGTTGATCGGCGCCGCTCTTTGCCCGACATCTAGGCGGCGATGAACCTGTCGATCATCCCGCCGGACGTGCACGATCGCTTCCTGCTGCTGCTGGCGGGGCTGGCGATCGACGCCGCGTTCGGCGACATGCCGGCGATCTTCCGACATGTGCCGCACCCGGTGGCGCTGGCCGGGCGGGCGATCGCCTGGTTCGACAAGAAGCTCAACCGGCCGCAGCGCAGCGAGCAGCGCC
>JBLMXS010000357.1:0-9606 GCA_050257895.1 Thiohalocapsa sp. | reverse complement strand
GATGACGCCTTGCAGTGTGGGCTGAGCGAAGCGAAGCGCGCCACGAGCCGCGGTTGCGATGGGCTTCCCGCGCTCAACCCATCCTACGATTGCAGCGCGAGGGCGACGGCGACGAGGCTCGCATCGCTGCCGCGGCCGCCGACGATCGACAGCCCGACCGGCAGCCCGTCGACCTCCGCCCCCGGCAGGCTGACCTGCGGCACGCCCGTCAGGCCCCCATGCGCGCACAGTGCGGTGATGCGGTCGCGCAACGGCTCCAGCACCGAGATCGGCAGGCCGCAGCGCGGCGCCGGGAATGGCGTCGTCGGCAGGCAGAGGATCGTCCCCGTCGGCAGCAATTGCCGCATCCGGCCGCGCGCCTCCTCGCGCACCAGCGAGGCCCAGCCGCGCTCGCTGGCCGGGATCGCCGCCGCCAGCGCCAGATTGCGCGCCACGGTGAACTGGAAGCGCGGGTTCGTCCGGTCGATCCAGTCGCCGAAGGTCTCCCACGCCTCGTACGGCTGCAGCGTCCGCTGTGCGCGTGCCCAGCTGGCCAGCCCCGGCGGCGCTATCGCTTCCTCCCGCACCTCGCCGGCCAGCCAGCCGAGGCGCGCCACCATCGGCTCCAGCGCCGCCGCGGTCGTGGCGTCGGCCAGCGCAAAGGCGTCGCGCGCGACGACCAGCCGCGTCGGCAGCGCGTCAGGGATCGCCTCGAGGAGCATCACCGCCGAGACCCGCGCGAAGGTCTCCGCGTCCCGCGCGAACCAGCCGGTCGTGTCGGAACTCGGTGCCTGCGCCATCATCCCCGACAAGTCGAGCCGGCCGTGCGTCGGACGAATGCCGTAGAGGCCGCAGAAGCTCGCCGGCACCCTGACCGAGCCGCCGGTATCGGTGCCGAGCGCGGTGTCGCACAGGCCGGCCGCCACGGCCGCCGCCGAGCCAGCCGACGAACCGCCTGGCACATGCCCCGGCGCGCGGGGATTGACCGGCGTCCCCTCGAACGGGTTTTCGCCCAGGATGCCGAGCGAGACCTCGTCGGTGACCGTCTTGCCGACCAATGTCGCGCCGGCGTCGAGCAGCGTCTGCACTGCCCAGGCGTGGCGCGCCGGCAGCGGGTGCGCCTTGGCCCAATCGGGGTTGCCGCCGCCGGTCGGGTGGCCGGCGACGTCGAACAGGTCCTTTGCCGCAAAAGTCAGCCCCGCCAGCGGCCCTGCGGCCGCCCCCGCAATGCGAAGCGCCGTTCCCGGCACAAACGCGCCGATCTCGTCCTGCATGCCGGTCTCGCCTTCCCTTCGCCCGCCGCGTTCCGGATCCTATACGATCGGCATCGGACAAAGGTAACCAACCCGCCATAACCAGGCTCCGAACCAACGCCCTTGCGAGGAGCGGAGTGATGAAAGCAATCCGCGATGGCGCTCCCGCCACGGGATTGCTGCGCAGAGTTTATCTTCGGGCGGGCCGGAGGCCGGACCGTGGACTCGCAATGACGGTGGCGGAGCGGGGGCGCTGAAAGCATGAGCGTCAGAGGGCGGCAGCAGGCCGGCCGCGGCTGGGCCTATCTCGACCTCGCGTCGCTCGGGGTCAACACCGGGCGCAGCTATCTGAGCGCCTTGTTATGGATCGTGCTGCTGCCGCTGGCGGCCGCCGCGCTCTTGGGGCTGCTGGCGGCGTTCGTCACGGCGCCGGGGCTGCAGGCGCTGCTGGCCGGTGTGCTGTTGCCGTATGCGCCGATCGTCGTCGCCGGCGCCGCGACGGTGTGGAGTGCGGTCGATATCCATCGCCGGCCGTGGCGGTCGCTCGTCGCCGCCGATCTGCGGCTCGATTGGGCGCGCCTTGGCGTCGGCCTCGGCGTCCAGCTGGCGATCCTCGGCGGCGAGCTGGCGCTGCTGCACCTTGCGACCGGCTGGCCGTGGCATTTCTCGCTCGCGGCCGGCCTGCCGGTGCTGCTGGCAGCGATGCTGCTGATCCCGCTGCAGGCGGCGAGCGAGGAAATCGTCTTCCGCGGCTATCTCAGCCAGGCGCTGGCGCGGCGGGTCCGCAGCCGGGTTGCGGTCGCCGTTGGCGTAGCGGCCCTTTTTGGGCTGGCGCACGTCAATGCCCATGGCGCGCTGACCTTGCCGTATTTCGGGCTGTTGTCGCTCGTCTTCTCGCTGGTGTCGCTACGCGACGAGGGGCTGGAACTGGCGATCGGCGGCCACGCCGCGATCAACCTGTTCGGCTTTGTCGCCGCCAATGCGGCGGTGGTCGCCCCGGCCGCGGCAACGCCCGCCGCGCTCAATGCCGGCGCGGTAGCGCTCACCACCGCTTCGCTGGCGGTGCCGCTGATCAACGGCGCGCTGTTCTATGTCGGTACCCGCCTCCTGGTGCGGCTGCTCTGCCGTCCGCGCGCAGCCAACCGCTAGGGCGCTTGGGGCTCGTCTTGCTCGCGCGCCGTCGGCACGGCCCAGGCGCTGACGAGGAAGAGGAGCAGGCCGGTGATCCAGTGGTCCCAGCCGGCGACCGGCCACCAATGCGCGAAGCCGAGCACCCAGGGCGCTGCAAACACCCAGGCGCCGAGCACCACGATCGCCCGGTCCTGCCACATCCTGACCCGCAACACCCGCGACACTGCCAGCACCGCCGCCATCGCGCCGATGATCCAGGCGTTCCAGGCAGCCTCGCCGCCGCTGGCGCCCGGGCTGTTGGGGCCCGCGCTCGCCATGTCGACCGCGGCGAACCCCAGCACCCATGGCGACACGAACAGCCAGATCGCGAAGATCAGCTGCAGCCAGGCGTGCCCCGCGCCGGCGCGTCCGCCGCTTGTCGCCACCATGCCGCCGTCATAGATCGTCGCCATCACCAATCCTCCACTCGCCGCGGTCTCGCTATACCCGGTAAACCGCTGGCGCGCCCTGTTTCTCCCGCAAAAAGCCCTCCGCCATGATGGGGGAGGGTTTGGGGGTGGGGTGATGGCGGCGGAGTTCTGATGAACGGTGCGGCGGCCTCACCCCCCACCCCGGCTCTCGCCATCGAGGGGGAGGGAGTTTTCGATGCGGGAGGGGGTTTGTTCGCAGCTGCGAAATGCGGTAATTTCACATCGCCGTAACCATCTAGTCATCGCGGCGTCGCGCCGGCCTCGGTCCGGCCCCGGCCGCGATTTTCGTGTCAGCTACGTACAGAAACTCTCTTGGCTCTAACTTCGCCCCCTGCCGCCCCACCAACCGGACCGGACATCTCCTCGGTCACGATCGAAGAGGAGATGCGGCGCTCCTATCTCGATTACGCGATGAGCGTAATCGTCGCGCGCGCGCTGCCCGACGTGCGCGACGGCCTAAAGCCGGTGCATCGCCGCATCCTCTATTCGATGCAGACGAACGGCAATGTGTGGAACCGCGGCTACCGCAAATCGGCGCGCATCACCGGCGACGTGATGGGCAAGTACCATCCGCACGGCAACCAGGCGATCTACGACGCGATGGTACGGCTGGCGCAATCCTTCTCGATGCGCCTGCCCTTGATCGACGGCCAGGGCAATTTCGGCTCGATGGACGGTGACCCTCCGGCGGCCGAACGCTACACCGAGGCGCGCCTCGCCCGCGTTGCCGAAACCCTGCTCGACGACCTCGACAAGGATACGGTCGACTTCCAGCCCAATTACGACGAGCTCGAGCAGGAGCCGAAGGTCCTGCCGGCCGGCTTCCCGAACCTCTTGGTCAACGGCGCGCAGGGAATCGCGGTCGGCATGGCGACCAACATTCCGCCGCACAATTTGGGCGAGGTGATCGACGCCTGCTGCGCCTATCTCGACAACCGCGCGATCACCATCGACGAGCTGATGGAGCATGTGCCGGCGCCGGATTTCCCGACCGGCGGCATCATCATCGGGCGCGCCGGCACGCATGCTGGCTACAAGACCGGCCGCGGCGCGATTGTCTTGCGGGCGCGCCATCACATCGAGGAGATCCGCAAGGAGCGCGACGCCATCGTCTTCACCGAGATGCCCTATCAGGTGAACGGCGAGACCTTGCAGAAGCGGATCGCCGAATGCGCCCGCGAGAAGCTCGTCGAGGGCATCGCCGACATGCGCGACGAGACCGACCGCGACGGCGTGCGCCTCGTCATTGAATTGAAGCGCGACGCCGACCCCGACATCGTCTTGAACCAGCTGTTCCGTTTCACCGCGCTGCAGACGAGCTTCGGCGTCAACATGCTGGCGCTTAACGGCGGCCGTCCGGAGCTTCTGACCCTGCGCGACATCATCGTCGCGTTTGTTGCATTCCGCGAAGAGGTCATCACCCGCCGCACGACCTTCCTTCTCAACAAGGCGCGCGAACGGGCGCACATCCTGGCCGGGCTCCTGGTGGCTGTGGCCAGCATCGACGCGATCATCGCCCTCATCCGGGCGTCGGCCGACCCGGCAACGGCGCGCGCCGGCCTCATCGGGCAGCGCTGGCCGGCCGGCGACGTCGGGCCGCTCTTGGCACTGGTCGGCGAGGAGGGCCGCGGCCTCGGCCCCGACGGGCTCTACCAGCTGTCGGACGAGCAGGCGCGCGCCATCCTCGACCTGCGGCTGCAGCGGCTGACCGGGCTCGAGCGCGAGAAGATCGCCGACGAACTGCGCGAACTGGCCGCCGAGATCGGCCGCCATCTCGAGATCCTGCGGTCGCGCGAGCGGTTGATCGAGGTGCTGCGCGAGGAGCTCCTGGCGATCAAGGCGCGCTTTGCGACGCCGCGCCGCACGACGATCGAGGAGGTCGAGTTCGAGGCCGACATCGAGGCCCTGATCCAGCGCGAGGACATGGTCGTCACGGTCAGCCACACCGGCTACATCAAGCGCGTGCCGTTGTCGGCCTACCGGGCGCAGCGCCGCGGCGGCCGCGGCCGCGCCGGGATGGCGATCCGTGAAGAAGATTTCCTCGAGCAGGTGTTCGTCGCCTCGACGCACGCGCCGGTCTTGTTCTTCACCTCCTCGGGCCGCGTCTACAAGCTGAAGGTGCACCGCCTGCCGCTGGGGACGCCGCAGGCGCGCGGCCGGCCGATGGTCAACCTGCTGCCGCTGACGGCGGGCGAATCGATCTCGACCGTCATGCCGCTGCCGGAGGACGAGGAGAGCTGGGCCGACCTGACCGTGGTGTTCGCCACCGCCAACGGCTATGTCCGGCGCAACAAATTGTCGGACTTCGTCGACGTGCGGGCCAACGGCAAGATCGCGATGAAATTCGAGGGCGAGGACGCCGACGACCGGCTGATCGCCGTCGCCACCTGCAGCGATTCCGACGACGTCCTGCTGTCGACTCGCAACGGCAAGGCGATCCGCTTCCGGGTCGACGACGTGCGGATCTTCGCCGGCCGCAACTCGGTCGGCGTGCGAGGCATCCGGCTGCTCGGCGACGATCTGGTGATCTCGATGTCGATCCTGCGCCATACGGAGATCGACCGGGACGTGCGCGACGCCTATCTGAGCCTGGCGCACGAGCGGCGCCGCCAAATGGGCGAGGAGAGCGAGGCCGCCGAGCAGCAGCCGATCGAGCCGGAGGAGGCCGAAGCGGAGGCCGAGCCCGGGAGCGGCGGGTCGATCTCGGAAGAGCAGTTCGGTGAGCTCGCGGAGCGCGAGGAATTCGTCCTCAGCGTCACCGAGAAGGGCTTCGGCGTGCGCGGCTCGGCCTACGGCTACCGCATCACCGGCCGCGGTGGCCAGGGCATCAACAACATGGATCTGAGCCGGCGCGGCGACGCCGTCGTCGCCGTCTTCCCGGTCGGCCATAACGACCAGATCATGCTGGTCACCGACGGCGGCATGGTGATCCGGGTGCCAGTCAACGACATCCGCATCGCGCGCCGCGGCAGCGCCGGTGTCCTCATCTTCCGCCTCGGCGACGGCGAGCGTGTCGTTTCGGTGGCGCACCTGCCGGAAGGCCCGGACGGCGCCAATGGCGACAACGGCAACGGCGACGCGGACGACGAGCCGGCAGCAAAGTAATGCTGGTCACGGCCCCTCCCCCTCACCCCGGCCCTCTCCCCGCGTCCGGGGAGAGGGAGTCAAGTGGTACGGCCGGCGCCGCAGGGTTCCCTCTTCCCGGTGGTGGGGAAAGGGACAGAGCTTGCGCCGGGCCCGAACCGGGGGTGAGGGGCGATAGGCCGGTTGGGTCGAAGCACTGGATGAGGGACGACGAATGAAGCGGCGCGTCGGGATCTATCCCGGAACCTTTGATCCGATCACCAACGGCCACAGCGACATCATCCGGCGCGCGCTGCACGTCGTCGACCACCTGGTGATCGGCGTCGCACTCAACGATGCCAAGGGCCCCTTGTTCTCGACCGACGAGCGGGTCGCGATCGTGCGCGCCGAGATGGACCATCTCGACAACGGCGACGGCCAGCGCGTCGAGGTCACGGCCTTCGACACGCTCCTGATGCATTTCGCGCAGTCGGTCGGCGCCAGCGTCATCGTGCGCGGGCTGCGCGCGGTCTCCGACTTCGAGTACGAGTTCCAGATGGCCGGGATGAACGCCCGCCTCAACCCGAATATCGAGACCGTCTTCCTGATGGCCTCGGACCGCTTCCAGTTCATCTCGTCGCGCTTTGTCAAGGAGATCGGCGCGCTCGGCGGCGACATCTCACATTTCGTCAGCCCGCGCGTCGCCGCCCGCCTGCACGACCGCTTCGCCGGCGCCCGCGCGGGCGGGTGAAGGCGATGGCGCGGGTATTTTCCTACTGGCTGTTGCCGGCGGCGCCGGCGGCGGCAGCGCTACAGGCCGAGATAACCCGCCTGGCCGAGCGCTGCGATGCCGTCGTCTTCGAGCCGCATGTGACGCTCTACTCGGGTCCGTCGGATGATGCCGAGGTCGCGGCGACGCTCTCGGCGCTGCGCGGCTCGTTCCGGCCGCTGCGGCTGATGCCGTTTGCCATCGCGCAATCCCCGCGGCTGACGAAGACGCTCTACATCCGGCTAGAGTTGACCCCCCAGCTGCTGGCCTTGGCCGCGGAGATCAAGGCGCGGGCGCGGCAGCCCTCCGAGTCGCGGCTCGACGACCCGCATGTCAGCCTCGTCTATCAGCGGCTCGCCGAGGAGGAGCGCGGGCGGCTCGCGGCCGAGACGGCGTTGCCGGCCCCGTTCGAGGCGGACGGGATCGCGGTCATCGAGACCGAGATCCCGATCGACAACCTCGACCAGATCCGCTCCTGGCGCTTTGTCGACCGCTTCCGCCATGGCGGCTGACCTGCGTTCGTCATCCGAGACGTCGCTGGCAAACGCCCACCCGTCGTCATGGCCCGGCTTGACGAGCTAAGAGTGGGGCTCGTGGTCTGAGAGGATGACGCGTCACGGCCAGGCGGCTTCGGGGGGCAGCGACATCAGGATCGCCTCGACATTGCCGCCGGTGCGCAAACCGAAGCGGGTGCCGCGGTCGTAGAGCAGGTTGAACTCGACGTAGCGGCCGCGCCGCACCAGCTGGTGGCGGCGCTGCTCGGCAGTCCACTCCCGGTCCATGCGCGGCCGCGCAATCTCCGGGTAGACCGCGAGGAAGGCCTCGCCGACGGCGCGCACGAAGGCGAAGTCGCGCTCCCAGTCGCCGCCGTCGAGATAGTCGAAGAAGATGCCGCCGGCGCCGCGCGGCTCGCCGCGGTGCGGCAGGTAGAAATACTCGTCGCACCATTTCTTGAAGCGCTCGTAGCACGCCGGATCGTAGCTCGCGCAGGCGGCGGCGAGCGCCTGGTGGAACTCATCGGCGGCCGCGGCGTCGGGATAGATCGGCGTTAGGTCGGCGCCGCCGCCGAACCACCCCTTGGTCGTGACGATGTGGCGCGTGTTCATGTGCACCGCCGGCACCAGCGGCGAGCGCATATGCGCCACCAGCGAGACGCCGCTCGCCCAGAACCGCGGGTCGTCGGTGGCGCCGGGGATCTCGTTGCGGAATTCCGCCGCGAACTCGCCGAACACGGTCGAGACGTTGACCCCGACCTTCTCGAAGACGCGGCCATGCATGAGCGCCATCGTGCCGCCGCCGCCCTCCTCGCGCTGCCAGTCGCGGCGCTCGAAGCGGCCGGCCGGCAGCGACGGCGCGTCGGGGCCGGCATAATCGTCCTCAACGGCCTCGAAGGCAGCGCAGATGCGGTCGCGCAACGCGGCGAACCAGGCCGCGGCGCGGTCGCGGCGCGTCGTTTGCTCGTCTTCCTGTGGCATCGCCGCCCCCAACGAATTGTCATCCCGGCGCAGTCCGGTATCCATGGCAGCCATGGATACCGGCTTTCGCCGGTATGACAAGAATGGATGGTGGCGCCGCGGTGTTGCCGAAGGGGGAGGGGTCTGATAAGCCGGATGCGCATGGAGCGGGCATGAGAGAGCATCGGGTCGCGATCCTCGGCGGGGCCGGGTTCATCGGGCGCTATGTCGTCAAGCGACTGGCCGAGCGCGGCGACGTCCTGACCGTCGGCAGCCGCCATGCCGCCGGCGCCAAATTCCTCAAGCTGAAGGGCGATGTCGGCCAGGTCGGGCTGATCAACCTGTCGATCGCCGATGATGCGCTGCTGCCCGCATTCGTCGCTAACCAGGATGCCGTCGTCAACCTCGTCGGCATTCTCTACGAAAGCGGCCGGCAGCGCTTCGAGCTGATCCACCACGTGGCGCCGGCGCGTCTCGCGCGCGCGGCGCGCGAGGCCGGGGTCGAGCGCTTCGTCCACCTCTCCGCGATCGGCGCCGATCCGCGCTCCCCATCGGCCTATGCCCGCACCAAGGCGGCCGGCGAAGAGGCGGTGCGCGACGCTTTCCCGACCGCGACGATCCTGCGGCCGTCGATCGTCATCGGGCCGGAGGACCAGTTCTTCAACCGGCTGGCGGCGATGGCGACGATGTCGCCGGTGATGCCGCTGATCGGCGGCGGCGAGACGCGTTTTCAGCCGGTCTATGTCGGCGATATCGCCGATGCCGTCGTCCGCGTTCTCGACGACTCGGCGACGGCCGGGCGCACCTACGAGCTGGGCGGGCCGCGGGTCTACACGCTGCGCGCGCTGACCGAACTCTTGCTCGCCGAGATCCGCCGCAAGCGGCTGCTCATCGACCTGCCGTTCGGGCTGGCTTCGCTGCAGGCGCGGCTGATGGCGCTGTTGCCGAACCCGCCCTTGACGCCGGACCAGGTCGAGATGCTGAAGCGCGACAATGTCATCGGCTCCGGCGCGCTCGGCTTCGAGGCGCTCGGCATCGCGCCGACCGCGATCGAGGCAGTGTTGCCGACTTATCTCGACCGCTTCCGCCGCGGCGGCTGGTACGCGCGCGAGCCGGCCGTGTGATGGCGGCAGTTCCGGCTGCGGTTTGACGGGAGAGCGGTTCGATGCTTGCATACGCGCTGCGGGGGTTGCTGCTGGCGGTTGCCGCCCCATTCGTCTTGAGCTTGGCTTTGGGAGGAACGGCGATGGCGGCGGATCTCGAAAACACGCTTTACATGGATGTGCCGGCCGGGCGGGTGGTGATCGCAATGCGCCCCGACCTGGCGCCGCACCATGTCGAGCAGATCAAGCGGCTGACGCGCCAGGGCTTTTACAACGGCGTGCCATTTCACCGGGTGATCGCCGGCTTCATGGCGCAGACCGGCGACCCGACCGGCACCGGCACCGGCGGCTCGGGCCACAAGCTGCAGGCGGAGTTTTCGCACG
>JBLMXS010000356.1:0-4025 GCA_050257895.1 Thiohalocapsa sp. | reverse complement strand
CTGCCGCACCGTCGCGATGTCGATCGGGTCCGGCGAGCGGTGCGGCAGCGACATGCCGAACGCGATCTTGTCCTTCAGCGCCATGTGCTGACCCTTCTGCGGCGACTCCCCCTCACCCCGGCCCTCTCCCCGCAAGCGGGGAGAGGGAGAGCGTTCGACGGGCGGTGCGAATTCGTCCCGTCGCCCCGCTTGCGGGGAGAGGGATAGGATGGGGGGGCCCGCAAGCATCAAATTGCCCGCAGCATGATGGCGGCAGGATAGCGGCGCAATCGAACTTGCGGCCGATCCGCGCTAAGATCGCGCACATGGCTCGGCCCGGGACACATCCGTTGCGGCGCGGCTGGAGCACCGGCGCCTGCGCCGCGGCGACGGCGCGCGCGGCTTTTGCCGGACTGCTCACCGGCGATGTTCCCGACCCGGTGACGATCCGCCTGCCCGGCGGCGACCGGCCGAGCTTTCCCCTCGCCTTGGCCGAACGGCGCAACGGCGCGATGCGGGCCGCAATCCTCAAGGACGCCGGCGATGATCCCGATGTGACGCATGGCGCGCTGATCGTCGCGGAGCTGACCTGGGGCGAGGCCGGCTCGGGGATCCGCTTCCGCGCCGGCGAGGGAGTCGGCACGGTGACGAGGCCCGGCCTGCAGCTGGCAGTCGGCGAGCCGGCGATCAACCCGGCGCCGCGCGCGATGATTCGCGAGGCGCTCGCCGAGCTCGCCGCGGCACACGGCGTCCCTGCGGGCGAGGGCGGCCCCGATGTCATCGTCACGATCGCGATCCCGGGCGGCGAGGCACTGGCAGCGCGCACGATGAACGCGCGGCTCGGCATCGTCGGCGGGCTCTCGGTGCTCGGCACCACCGGCATCGTCGTGCCCTATTCCTGCGCCTCGTGGATCCACGCCATCCACCGCGGCATCGACGTAGCGCGGGCGGCCGGCCTCGACCACATCGCCGCCGCCACCGGCGCGACCTCCGAGCGGCCCGTCCAACGGCTCTACAGCCTGCCCGACCATGCCCTGATCGATATGGGCGATTTTGCGGGCGGCACGCTGAAATATCTGCGCCGCCGCCCGATTGCCCGGCTCACCCTGGCCGGCGGCTTCGCCAAGTTCGCGAAGCTGGCGCAGGGCCATCTCGACCTGCATTCGAGCCGCAGCCGGGTCGATGCCACGGCGCTGGCCCGCCTGCTCGCATCGGTTGGCGGTGGCGACGCCGCGCCGGCCGGACTCGGCGACGGCAGCGCCGGACAGATCCTCGCCGCGGCTGGCGCGCATGCTCCCGCCCTGGCGGCGGCCGTCGCACGCCAGGCACGCGCGGTGGCCTTGGCGACATTGTGCGCGGAGACCGAGGTCGAGGTCGCGATCGTCGACCGCGACGGCGGCTTTCTGGCGCGGGTTGGGAGCTGGTAATGCCGTCCCATCTGCTGATCCTCGGCGGCACCGGCGAAGCCGCGGCGCTGGCGGGCGCGGTCGTCGCCCGGTACGGCGAGCGGCTGGCGGTGACAACGGCGCTGGCCGGCCGCACCCGCCATCCCGGGCCGATCGCCGGCAATGTGCGGATCGGCGGCTTCGGCGGCGCCGACGGGCTAGCGGCCTATCTGCTGGAGCAGCAGATCGACCGGCTGATCGACGCGACGCATCCGTTCGCCGCCGAGATCTCGCGCTCGGCCCGGCTCGCCGCCGAGCGCGCCGGCGTGCCGCGGCTGTCATTGCTGCGCCCGCCGTGGCGGCGCCATCCGCTCGACCGCTGGATCGAGGTCGACAGCATCGCCGGCGCCGCGGCGCTGGTCGGCCGGGTCGGCCGGCGGGCGCTGCTGACGGTCGGCGCCGCCGGCGTGACGGCGTTTGCCGTCGCCAACCGGGTGCATTTCGTCGTGCGGCTGATCGACCCGCCGCGCCAGGCCCTGCCGCTTGCCTCGCACGAGGTAGTGCAAGGCCGCGGTCCGTTCACGCTGGCCGGCGAGCGGCAGCTATTGGCGCGCCACGCGATCGACGTCCTGGTCTGCAAGGCGAGCGGCGGCGCCGCCACCGCGACCAAGCTGGTGGCGGCGCGCGAGCTCGGCCTGCCGGTCATCATGGTGCGCCGGCCGCGTGCCGAGCCGGGCCCGGCCGTCGACACTGTCGAGGCGGCCGTCGAATGGCTCGGCGGCCTCGACGACGCCGCCCCGGCCCGCAGCGCCACATGAGCCACATGAGCCGCAGGACAGGGGCGAGATGACCTTCCGCACGTTGCGTCCGCCCGCCGCGCCGGCCCTCGGGCTGCTGCTGGGTTTATCGCTGGCGGCCGTGGCGACCCTGGCAACCCTGGCGCCGGCGGCGCACGCCGAACTGGCGCTGTTCGGCTCCTACTGGAACAACGTCGCGCGCGCCGCCGACGCCAACGATGCGCTGAAGGTGCGCCAGCTGATCGAGAGCGGAACCAGCCCCAACGACGTCGACGACAACGGCCGCACTGGCCTGCACATCGTCGCGATCAACGGCAACCTGCAGATCGCCGCGATCCTGATCAAGGCCAAGGCCAACCTCAACGCCCGCGACCGGCTCGGCAACACGCCGTTGCACCTCGCCGCTGAGCGCAACAATGCCGAATTGGCAAAGCTGCTGCTGGATGTCGGCGCAGCCGTCGACCCCGAGAACCGCAACGGCATGACGCCGCTGATGGTCGCCGCCAGCCGCGGCAATATCAGCGTCGTGGAGGCCCTGTTGGCGAAAGGCGCCAACGCCCGCAAGACCGATTTCACGGGCCGCGATGCGCTGAGCTGGGCCGCCGACAGCCACAGGCCGGCCGTCCTCCAGGCGCTGCGCCGCGCCGCCGCGCGCTGACATCCGTCCCGTTCCTTGGATAGCCCCCTTGGCTCGTCATGGCCGGGCTTGACCCGGCCATCGCTGTGCCGCTGGACGAGATCCCCGGGTCAAGCCCGGGGACGACGTTGTCTGGTACAGCAGGCGGCGTCAGCTGATGTGCAGCACCGCCTTGCCGGTGAACTCGCGGTCGATAAGCCGGCGGGCCACCGTGCCGACCTCATCCCATTTCGCTTCGACCGCGATCTGCGGCTGCAATTTGCCAGCGGCGATCAGCTCGGCCAGCAGCGCGAGGCCGACGCCGCCGCGCTCGACGCTCATCAGCTCGTGGAACAGGGTGAGGCCGTAGAGCCGGGCGCCGCCGGTGCCGAAGAAGTCGCGGCTGGCGAAATTCGTGGTGTCGGCGGCCGAGATCCCGAGCGTGACGCAGGTGCCGTTCGGCTGCAGCATGCCGAGCGCCGCGGCGAGAGCCGGCCCGCCGAGCGAATCGACGATCAGCCAGAACGGGGCCTGCGGCTTGGCGGCGGCGAGGTCGGGGCCGACGACGAATGGCCGCCGGTCCAGGCGGCAACCGCGGCGCGCTGTTCCTCGCGCCGCACATGGCCCCAGACTTGCGCGCCGGCGGCATAAGCCAGCTGGCAGGCAAGGTGGCCGACGCCGCCGGTGGCGCCGTCGATCAGCACCTTGCGGCCGAGCAAAAGGCCGCCCTGGCGCAGCGCGTGCAGCGCGGTCAGCCCGGCGACCGGCAACGTCGCGGCCTGCGCGTCGCTGCAATCATCGGGCAATGCCGCGACCGCATGGCTGCGGCAATTGACGCGCTCCGCCCAGGCGGCCGACGGCAAGATGCCGACGACGCGGCTGCCGGCTTTGGGACCGCTGCCGTCCGTCGCCGCCTCTTCGACAACGCCCGCAAAATCCCAGCCGGGCCGCCAGCCGGGGTCGGCCATCTGCAGCGCCCGCCGCGTCTCTCCCCGGTTCAGCGAGATCGCAGTGACGCGCACCGCCACCTCGTCGCGATCGGGGTCGCGCAACTCGACCGGCTTGATCGCCAATCGTCCATCGGCGGCGGGATCGACGACGGCGGCGCGGATTGTTTGCGGCATCATGTGCTCCTTCGAACTGGGCGACGTCGACGTCGCGAAACACCTTCCCCCTCACCCCGGCCCTCTCCCCGCAAGCGGGGAGAGCGAGATTAGCGGCGGGCGGCGCAGCATCGTTCCTCTTCCC
>JBLMXS010000355.1:0-6064 GCA_050257895.1 Thiohalocapsa sp. | reverse complement strand
CTCGGGCCGGACATAAGGCATGGTCTACTCCGCAAAGGCGATGTTGATGCGGCGGTTCTGGCGTCCCTTGCTCTCGATCTTGCCGATCGTGACGGGGCCGATTTCGGCGGTGTTGCGGATGTGGGTGCCGCCGCATGGCTGCAGGTCGACCGGCAGAGAGGCGCCGGCGATCTCGATCAGCCGCACCCGCCCCGCCCCGATCGGCGGCTTCACCGACATCGTGCGCACCAGTTCCGGGCGCGCCCCTAATTCGTCGTCGCCGATCCAGCGCGGCGTCACGTCATGGCCGGCTAGGATCAGCGCATTGAGCCGGGCCGCCAGCTCCTCCTTGTCGAGGCCGGCGCCGGGAATGTCGAAATCGAGCCGGCCGCGCCCGTCCGAGACCTGCCCGCCGGTCACCGCCCCCGGCACGACCGCGCACAACAGATGCAGGCAGGTATGCATGCGCATCAGCCGGTAGCGCCGCTCCCAGTCGATCTCGGCGACGAGATCGGCGCCGGGTTGCGGCAGCGCGCTGCCCGGCGCCGGAACGTGGATCACCTCGTCCGGCGCCTCGCCCTTTTTCGCATCGACGATCGCGATGCTGTCGCCGCCGGCCAGCCGCAGCACGCCCCGGTCGCCCGGCTGCCCGCCGCCGGTCGGATAGAACACGGTGCGATCAAGCCGGATCCCGCGCTCGTCCACCGCCACCACCCGCGCCGCACAGGAACGGGCATACGCATCCTCGCGAAACACCAGCTCGGTCATCTATCTCTGCACCCCATTCTTACCGATGTCCCGGCGAAAGCCGGGACCCATAGCGCCAACGGTTCGATCTTACCGGCACAGATCCCGGTATAGATCCAGCCATTGCGGGTTGTCGCGCGATAGACGTGGTATCGCGCCGTAAAACCTGGAACAACTTTTTGCTTATGCTCCCACACCCGGCGCACCAGGTTTCGACGTCGAGCCGACGTACAGGGTGCCATAAGGCTTACTCGAAAGAATATAGACGAAGAACATCTCGCACGGCCGGACCATAGGTCCCGGCTTTCGCGGGGACAGCGGTATTTGGGGACTACTTATCCAGCCATGGCGGGATTGGGAGGCCTTTCTCCTTAAGAAAAACCGGGTTGAACAGCTTCGATTGGTAGCGAGTGCCGCTATCGGCGAGGATCGTCACGATCGTGTGGCCGGGCCCCAGCTCCCGGGCGAGGCGGATCGCGCCGCAGACATTGATGCCGGTCGAGCCGCCAAGCACCAGCCCCTCCTCCTCGACCAGCGCGAACAGCACCGGCAGCATCTCGGCGTCGGTGATCTGGAACTGGCCGTCCGGGGTGAAGCCTTCGAGGTTTTTCGTCTCGCGGTTGTTGCCGATGCCTTCGGTGATCGAGCTGCCTTCCGGCTTGAACTCATGGCGGGAATACCAGGCATAGATGCCGGAGCCCATCGGGTCGGACAAGTAGATCTTGACGTTCGGGTTGCGCTCCTTGAGCGCGATCCCGACGCCGGATAGCGTGCCGCCGGTGCCGACGGCGCAGACGAAGCCGTCGACCCTGCCGTCGGTCTGCGCCCAGATCTCGGGGCCGGTGGTGTCGTAATGGCCCTTCCGGTTGGCGATGTTGTCGAACTGGTTGGCCCAGATCGCGCCGTTCCGCTCCGTGGCCGCGATCTCCTCGGCGAGTTGGCCGGAATAGCGCACGTAATTCCCGGGGTTGCTGTACGGCACCGCCGGCACCAGCCGCAGGTCGACGCCGCACAACAGCAGCATGTCCTTCTTTTCCTGGCTCTGCGTCTCCGGCATGACGATGATCGTGCGGTAGCCGCGGGCGTTGCCGACCAGCGCCAGCCCGATCCCGGTATTGCCGGCGGTGCCCTCGACGATGACGCCGCCGGGCCGCAGCTGCCCCTTTTCCTCGGCATCCTTGACGATGGCCAACGCGGCGCGGTCCTTGACAGAGCCGCCCGGGTTGAGGAACTCGGCCTTGCCGAGGATCGTGCAGCCGGTCAGCTCCGAGGCGCGCCGCAACTTGATCAGCGGCGTGTTGCCGATCGCGCCGACAAACCCGTCGCTTATATCCATGGCTCGCCTCCCGCCGCCGGCGCTGTGCAATTGGCGGCCAACACTAGCGGGAGCCGCAGATTAAGGAAAGGCGGGCCTCCGCGCCCTGGGCGTCGACGCTCGTGCTTCCCGTGATGTCGCGCATCGCTTAGAAGAGCGGCGTTTCAGCGGAGGACCGGGCCCGATGAGCGACAGGTCTGCGGCCGAACTTTTCCCGGCGCCCGAGACCGAGCGCTCGACAGGGCTGTGGCCGGCCCAGATGCTGCGCGGCGCGGTGATGCTCGGGCATGAGATCATGGCGGCCGCGCCGATCGCCGACGACCAGATCCAGCCCGCCAGCATTGACTTGCGGCTCGGCGAGGTCGCCTACCGGGTGCGCGCAAGCTTCCTCCCGGGAGCGGGCGCCAGCGTCCAGGACAAGTTACACAGCCTGTCGATGCACCGCATCGACCTCGCGGCCGGCGCCGTCCTCGAAAAGGACTGCGTCTACATCATCCCGCTGCTCGAGCATCTGGCGCTGAAGAAGCGGGTGTCGGCGATGGCCAACCCGAAAAGCTCGATCGGCCGGCTCGACGTCTTCGCCCGCATCATCACCGACCACGGCAGCGAGTTCGATCGCATCCGCGAGGGCTATCGCGGGCCGCTCTACGCCGAGATCAGCCCGCGCGCCTTCAGCATCCTGGTGCGCACCGGCTCGCGCCTCGTGCAGTTGCGCATCCGCCGCGGTACGCCCCTGTTCCGCGACACCGCGCTGCGCCGGCTGCACGCCGAGGTGCCGCTCGTCGAGGCGCCCGGGGGCGCCGCCGCCGGCATCGTTGCGCGGGGGACGATCCGCAACGGGCTCGCCTTCACCGTCGATCTGCCCGCCGATCTGCCCGCCCACGGCGCGCCCCCCGTCGGGTTCAAGGCGCGCCGCCACACCGATCTGATCGACGTCGACAAGGTCGGCCATTACGACCCGCGCGAGTTCTTCGAGCCGGTCTATGCGCATGCTGGCGGCCTCGTGCTCGACCCCAACGATTTCTACATCCTCGCTTCGCGCGAGGCGGTCGTCGTGCCGCCCGACCACGCCGCCGAGATGATCCCTTACGACGCGCTGGTCGGCGAATTTCGCGTGCACTATGCCGGATTCTTCGATCCCGGGTTCGGCTCGGCGGAGACCGAGGGGACCGGCAGCCGGGCCGTCCTCGAAGTGCGCACGCACGAGGTGCCGTTCCTCGTCGAGCACGGCCAGATCGTCGGCCGGCTGATCTACGAGCCGCTGATCGCGCGGCCCGACCGGCTCTATGGCGGCGCCATCGGCTCCTCCTACCAGCGCCAGGGCCTCGCGCTCTCGAAGCATTTCAAGAAGGTGGCGTGGGGGTGAACCCCTCTCCCGCACCGCAGGCGCGGGAGGGTGAGGGCGAAGCCGGCGAGCGCTCCGCAATCCCGCCCCCTCACCCCAACCCTCTCCCCCGGTGGCGCCGGTGGGGAGAGGGGGATTGGCCGGGAGGATCTGGTTACCCCGGCGCGCCGGCCCCCGCCGATGGGGAATGCACCGCGAGGCCGTCGCCGAGGCGCATCGTACGCCACAGCGAGGGGTCGGCGAGCGCCGCGGCCGGCGGCTTCCCGGACAGCGACATCCAGCGCTCGCGGTGCCATGAGGTCATCGCCGCCGCGATCCGCAGCCGCGCCCCGGTCGCCGGCGGCGCCACACCGAGCGCCGACCATGGGATCAGCATCGTCGCGGTGATGCGCGGCTGGTCGGCGCCGAAATAGACGGCCTTGGCGCCGGGCACCGGCCGGCAGCCGGCCGCGATCGCCGATGCCGCCGGGCCGGCGCACAGCAGCGCCTGCATCTCGGGATAGTCGTGCAGTTTGGTGCGCGGGGGGATGAAAAACAGCGTCAGCCGCCGCTTCCCACCTTGCTGGCCGAGCGCGGCGGCGTCGACCCCGAGCTCCAGCCGGTAGGCGTCGACCAGCGGAAAGTCACCTTCGTAATCGAGGAGGTCGATGTCGAAATAGTCCTGGCCGATCGTCGCGACGGCGAGCCCCTTCTCGTTCCACGCAAGATAGACTTCGCCGAACGGCACCGCCCCCGGCGACGGCGTCAGCGCCGGCAACAGGCTCGCCAGCTTTGGCCATGCGGTCAGCGAATGCGCGCCGATGTCGAGCTCGGCATGCGGAATGACGAACGGCCCGGCAGCATCGCGCTGTCGCCGCAGCGCCGCGGCGGCGTGGATCGAGGGCGCCTCGTGATTGGCCGCCGCCAGCGCCGCGACAAGCCGCCGGTACGGCCGGTCTGCGGTATCGACGAGGCCGAAATCATAATCCTCGCCGTCGGCCCGGCCGCCTTTCGGGTGGTCGTAATACTGGAACCACTGCGTTCCGACGAGGGCCGGGATGCGCGCGAAATTGCGGGTCGCGGCGGCGGCGCCCCTCGCCCGCTCGGCCTGCGTCGCCACCGTCATCAGGTGGCCGTTGTTCTTGTTGCCGGTGCGGTTTTCCTCGGCGGCGAAAAACCATTCGGTGACCAGCACCGGCTTGCCGCCCGACAATTCTTCGAGACCGTCGAAGAAGTAGCGGGCGATCCAGCCGTCGCCGCTGTCGATGTTGTAGTTGGTGGCGATCGCGTCGACATAGGGCGCCATCGCCCGCACCGCTGCCGGGTCGTAATAGATCGGCAGGCGGTCGCCGAAATAGAGCGCGTCGGGATCGGCGGCGTGGATCGCCTCCGCGGCCAGCCGGTAATAGCGCTCGGCGACCACTCCGGTCCACGCGCGCACCGCCGCGATGCCGTGGCCGCCGGGACGAAGATGCGTCATCGCTGTCGCCGCGAGGAGCGCCGGCCAGGAATGGACGCCGGGAGGCGGCGCGAAGTCGGCCGCAAAGCGCCCCCAATCGTCGTGGTAGCGCTGCCGCAGCAGCGCCACCCAGCGCTGCTTCGTTGCCGAGCTGGCCGGCGCTTTCGAGTAATAGACGAACAGCGCGCCGGCCCACCACCCGACCTCGTTGTCCGAAAAATACCCGATGCGGTACGGCGAGCCGCGATAGGGAGCGACCAGTTCGCGCGCCGCCGCCATCATCCGCTCTTTCATGTCGGCGGCAAACGGATCGAACCAGTGGAATTTGGCATGCCGCCCGAGTTCGAGGTCGATGACGCTGGGCAGCTTCAATTGCTGCGGCGGCAACGACCAGCCGCCGGCGCTGTTGAACCCCCAGCTGTGCAGCCGGTCGCGCGTCTGCGTCGCCCACGCGTCGAGGGTCGGCGCGACTTTGCGCCAGTCATAGCCGGTATAGGCGGCGCCGAGGCCAGCGCGCTCGCCGTTGCCGCCGTCGAGGATGTTGACGCCGAGACTGTAAAACCGTTCGCCGCACGGCGTCTTCAGCCAGGCGACACCCGCTTCCCACGCCACCGACCAGCGGCTCGAGCCGACGTGATCGAGATCGCACGCCCGACCCGCGGCCGGAACCGCGATCAGCAGTGCGAACAGCAGGATGCGGACAAGCAAGGTCGGTGGTGGTTAAGCCCCTCTCGCGCATTGCGGGAGAGGGAGGGGCCCATCGCACAGCGATGGGAGGGTAAGCTCTGATGCCGTCGCCGTTGGCCTCACGCGGCTCGCTCCGCTCGCCACCCTCTCCCGCATTGCGGGAGAGGGGCTATGCACGCAGCGGCCGTTCACGCAGCGGTGCCGCCGACCGTCAGCCCGTCCATGCGCAGGGTCGGCTGCCCGACCCCGACCGGCACGCCCTGGCCGTCCTTGCCGCAGGTGCCGACGCCGTCGTCGAGCTTCAGATCGTTGCCAATCATCGTGACCTTGGTCATCGCGTCGGGGCCGTTGCCGATCAGGGTCGCGCCCTTGACCGCCGGGCCGATCCTGCCGTTCTCGATCAGGTAGGCCTCGGAGGCGGAGAACACGAATTTGCCGGAGGTGATGTCGACGCTGCCGCCGCCGAAATTGACCGCGTAGACGCCGCGCTTCACCGATTTGAGGATCTCCTGCGGGTCATGCGGCCCGTTCAGCATGTACGTGTTGGTCATGC
>JBLMXS010000354.1:0-3606 GCA_050257895.1 Thiohalocapsa sp. | reverse complement strand
CGCACGACGAGGACAACCGCTACCGCGCCGGCGATGCGGTCAGGATCGAGGAAAGCCGGCCGATCTCCAAGCGCAAGAGCTGGATCGTCGTCGGCGGGCCCGAGGACTCCGCATCCGGTCGCCGCCGCGCCGGCCAGGCGGCGGTCGCCGAGGCAGGTGAAGAGGCGGGAGGCACCGCATGATCCAGAGGCAGACGAATCTCGACGTCGCCGACAATTCCGGCGCGCGGCGGGTGCAGTGCATCAAGGTGCTCGGCGGCTCGAAGCGCAAGACCGCGACGGTCGGCGACGTCATCATCGTCTCGGTCAAGGAGGCGATCCCGCGCGGCCGCGTCAAGAAGGGCGACGTGCACCGCGCCGTCATCGTACGCACCGCGAAGGAGATCCGTCGGCCTGACGGCAGCGCCATCCGCTTTGACCGCAACGCTGCGGTGCTGATCACCCGGCAGAACGAGCCGATTGGCACCCGCGTGTTCGGCCCGGTGACGCGCGAACTCAGGGCGCGGCGCTTTCTGAAGATCGCCTCGCTGGCGCCCGAGGTGCTGTGATGCCGAAGCTGAAGATCAAGAAGGGCGACAACGTCGTCGTCATCAGCGGCCGCGACAAGGGAAGGACCGGCCAGGTGCTGCGTGTCTTCCCAACCGAGCAGCGGCTGATCGTGCAGGGCGTCCACATGGCGCGCCGGCATACCAAGCAGCGCCTCGGCGAGCCCGGCGGCATCGTCGACAAGGAACTGAAAATTCACGTGTCGAACGTCGCACATGTCGACCCGCAATCAGGCAAGCCGACGCGGGTCGGCTACAAGATCATGGATGACGGCCGCAAGCTTCGGGTCGCGCGTCGGTCCGGCGAGATGATCCCCGAGCCGCGGCGGTGAGGACAAAACCATGACCACACGCTTGCAGGAACGCTACCAGGAGGTCGTCCGCCCGGCGCTGATGCAGGAGTTCGGCTACCAGAACCCGATGCAGGTGCCGCGCCTCGACAAGATCGTCGTCAACATGGGCGTCGGCGAAGCCGTGCAGGACGCCAAGAAGATGGACGCCGCGGTCGCCGACCTGACCGCGATCACCGGCCAGCACCCGGTAGTGATCCGCGCCCGCCATTCGATCGCGACGTTCAAGCTGCGCCAGAACATGCCGATCGGCTGCAAGGTGACGCTGCGCCGCCAGCGCATGTACGAATTCCTCGACCGGCTGGTCACCGTCGCGCTGCCGCGCGTGCGCGATTTCCGCGGCGTCTCGCCGAAGAGCTTTGACGGGCGCGGCAACTATGCGCTGGGGCTCAAGGAGCAGCTGGTGTTCCCGGAGATCGATTACGACAAGGTCGACCAGGTGCGCGGCATGGATATCGTCATCGTGACGACCGCGCGCACCGACGACGAGGCCCGCTCGCTGCTGAAGGCCTTCGAGATGCCGTTTACCACCAATTGACGCCGGCGGAGTGTTGGATCGCCCATGGCAAAGAAGAGCTCGATCGAGAAGAACAATCGCCGCGCCAAGCTGTCACGGCAGAAGGCGCCGACCCGGGCGCGTCTGAAGGCGTTGGCGCGCGACCGCGACGCCGCGCCGGAGGACCGCTTCGAGGCGCAGCTGAAGCTGGCGGAGCTGCCGCGCAACAGCTCGGCGACCCGCGTGCGCAACCGCTGCGCGCTGACCGGCCGACCGCGCGGCTTCTACCGCAAGTTCAAGCTGTCACGCATCGCGGTGCGCGAACTGGCGGCCTCCGGGCAGATTCCCGGCATGCTCAAGTCGAGCTGGTAAGGGAGGCAGGCCCATGACGATGAGCGATCCGCTGGGCGACATGCTGACGCGCATCCGCAACGGCCAGCGCGCCCGGCAGGGCGTCGTCGCGGCGCCAGCCTCGCGCTTTCGCGCCGACGTGCTCGACGTGCTGAAGCGCGAGGGCTACATTCGCGGCTTTACGCGCGAGCAGGTGCGGCCCGGCATCGCCGAATTGAAGATCGAGCTGAAATACGTCGACGGCGAGCCGGTGATCCGCGAGATTGCGCGCGTCTCGAAGCCGGGGCGGCGGGTCTACTCGAAGCTCGCGGAATTGCCGCGCGTCTATAACGGGCTCGGCATCTCGATCCTGTCGACGCCGCGCGGCGTCCTGTCGGACAACGAGGCCCGCGCCGCCAAGGTCGGCGGCGAGGTCCTGTGCCGGGTATTCTGAGGCAGAGGAACGAAACATGTCGCGGATTGGCAAGCATCCCGTCCCGATCCCGCAGGGCGTGACCGTCGATCTGGCGGGGCAGGTCCTGACCGCCAAGGGCCGGCTCGGGACGCTGTCTCTGGCGGTCAGCGGCGATGTGACCGCCACCGTCGCCAATGGCGAGGTGACGATCACCCCGAACGGCGAGACCAAGCGGGCGCGGTCGATGTGGGGCACGACGCGGGCTTTGGTCAACAACATGGTCACCGGCGTCGCCAGCGGCTTCACTCGTAACCTCGACATCAACGGCGTCGGTTACCGCGCCGCGGTGCAGGGCAGCAACCTGACGCTGCAGCTCGGCTACAGCCACGACGTCGTCTATCCGATCCCGAAGGATGTCCAGATCGCCTGCGAGCGGCCGACCGCGATCGCGATCACCGGCGCCGATCGGCAGCGGGTCGGCCAGGTGGCCGCCGAGATCCGCTCGTTCCGGCCGCCCGAGCCCTACAAGGGCAAGGGCATCAAGTATCGCGAAGAAGTCCTGCGCCGCAAGGAAGGCAAGAAGAAGTAACCGCCGATGTCCAACAAACCAGATGCCCTGTTCCGCCGCCGGCGCGAACGCACCCGCTTCAGGCTGCGGCATGCCGGCAAGGGCCGGCTGCGGCTGTCGGTGTTCCGCTCGTCAAAGCACATCTACGCGCAGATCATCGACGATGCCGCCGGTCATACGCTGGCCGCCGCCTCGACGCTCGAGGCCGGCCTGAAGGGCGAGCTGAAGAGCGGCGCCGACAGGGCAGCGGCAAGCGCCGTTGGCAAGCTGTTGGCCGAGCGCGCCAAAGCCGCCGGCGTCGAGCGCGTCGTGTTCGACCGCGGCGCCTACCTCTATCACGGCCGGGTCAAGGCCCTGGCCGACGCCGCCCGCGAGGGCGGCCTCGATTTCTGAAGGGAGCACGGATGGCACGCACGCAACGCGACGGCCGCCGCGGCGACGGTGATCGCCAGCCGCGCGACCGCGAGGAAAGCGAATTCACCGAAAAGCTGGTCGGCATCAACCGCGTCGCCAAGGTGGTGAAGGGCGGCCGGCGGTTCGGCTTTGCCGCGATCGTCATCGTCGGCGACCGCAAGGGCCGCGTCGGCTACGGCTCCGGCAAGGCGCGCGAGGTGCCGGAAGCGATCCGCAAGGCGACCGAGCAGGCGCGCCGCAGCATGATCCGCGTGCCGTTGCGCGAGGGTCGTACCTTGCACCACGACATCAAGGACTCCTACGGCGCCGGCAAGGTCATTGTGCGCGCCGCCAAACCCGGCACCGGCATCATCGCCGGCGGCCCGATGCGGGCGATCTTTGAGGCGCTCGGCGTGCAGGACGTCGTCGCGAAATCGGTCGGCAGCTCAAACCCGCACAACATGATCAAGGCGACGTTTGCCGCGCTTGGCCACGTCACCAGCCCGCGTG
>JBLMXS010000353.1:0-3568 GCA_050257895.1 Thiohalocapsa sp. | reverse complement strand
ATCAGTGAGGGCAAGCGCAGCTCCTTGAGCAACGCGTCGGTCCGCCGCGTGATGAAGATCGGCCGGCTGCGCCACCGTGCGACGATCTGCTGCCCCGGCGTCATATGGCTCAGATCGATGTCGACCGGTCCGCCCGCCGCCCAGGTGGCGGCGTCCGGATTCATCTGGTTGATCAGCGGCACCAGCGTTGCCGCGGCGCCGACGCCGGCGACCGTGGCGGTGGCGATAAACAGGAAGTCGCGGCGCGACGGCCGCGTGGGGGGAGGTGATGTGACGGCGGACATGACGGGGCTCGGCTCCGGTACTCGCGCGCCCCGCGCACGGGCTCCGGCCCGCGCCTATGATCACCTAACGAATGGCGGCCCTTGGCGTTCGCCGCTCCGGCAACGCGGTCGCGGCGGCATAATGTCACCGGGCTCAGCGCCCGCCGGTGCTGACGCGCTCGATCGGCAGGCGTGACGTCGATGCGACCGGCGGCGTCTCGGCCATCACGGCCTTGTAGGCATCGACCAGACCGGCGCCGAATTCGGGATCGCGGCCCTTCCGGCCGAGGTCCTTGGCCGAGGCCGTGAGAATTTCACGCAGCCGGTCCGGCTTAAGATCGCCGTCGCGTTGGATCAGCAACGCGGCGATGCCGCTCACCTCGGCCGCCGAGTAGGACGTGCCGGAGGAGATCTCGTAGCCGCCGTTCGGGATGGCGACCAGCAGGTCGGCCCCCGGTGCGGCGACGGCGATGTGCCGCCCGCGATTGGCGACGGCCAGCAGTTTGTCCTGCGCGTCGGTGGCGGTGACGGCGATCACCTCGGAATCGGCTGCCGGATAGAGCGGCGGCGATTTCGGTCCGGCGTTGCCGGCGGCGGCGATCAGCACGATGCCTTTTTTATGCGCAGCCTGAAGCGCGCGCTGCATGGCCGGATCGGCGGGCCCGGCGAAGCTCATATTGATGACCCGCGCGTGCTGCGCCACCGCCCAGTCGAGACCCTTGAGAATGGCGAAGGTGGTGCCCTGCGCGCTGCCGCCCTTCGGATCGAAGGCGCGTACGGCCAGGATGCTGGCGTCGGGCGCTGCGCCGACGAGCTTGCCGTGCGCGGCGATCAGTGCGGCGATGGCGGTGCCGTGGGGGTGCGGCTCGAGCGGCGTGCCGGTGGCGTTGAAGCTCTCGGCGATGGCCCCGGCGAGATCGGGATGCGTCGTGTCGACGGCGGAATCGATCACGGCGACGCGCACATGGTCGCCCTTCGCCAGCGCATGCGCCTGTGGCAAATGCAGCTTGGCGAGCTCGTATTGCGCCGGGTCGCCTTCGCTCGCCGCCGTCGCCGTTTGCTGCAGCGTGAACTGATAGTTCGGCTGCGCCGAGGCGACGAGCCGGTCGGCTTCGAGTTGCCGCACCACCGCCGCCACCGAGCGGCGATCGGGGATGTGCCAGCGGAAGAAGGTCGTGCCGGTGAGGCCGATCGGCGTCTGCGCGATGCGGGTCAGGCGGAAGCGGCGTTGCAGCGCGTCGATCTGCCGCGGCGTCGCCGAGTCGCGCAGTTCGATCACCACCTCGTCGGGCACCATGCGGCGCTCGCCGGCCGGCGGCGCGTGCGAGGCGCGACGCGTTGCGCGCTGCGGCGGCCGGCGGTTCGCAGGCGGCGGGCCGTCGTCGTCGATCACCGTGCCGTCATCGACGAAGCGCCCCGGAGGCGGGGTCATCTGCGGGATGGCGGTGATGATGCCGCCGACTACGCCGCCCCAGCCGCCGAAACCGCCGCCGCCGTGATAGCCGCCGCCACCACCGCCGCCACCACCGCCACGCGACGGCGGCGCCGACGGCGGGCGGCTGACGCCGACCGATTTCAGCGACTGCGCGCTCGCGCCGTCGGCAATACCAAGCGCCAGCAGCATGGCGAGACAGAGCAGCGCGGGGCGCCTGGCGGTCATGGCCATTCTCCGGTCAGGTCATCGTGTCGGCGCGACGAAGCCGACGACCTTGTCCTTCTGCAATTTCTGCATCAGCGCGCCGAGGTCACCCGACGGCAGCGGATTTTCGGCAACCCGGACTTTGTAGAGGCCGCCGCCGGTCGGCCCGGCAACGACGTTGAAGTGGTTCAGCTCGAGGAACTTGTTGATGTCGTCCATCGTCGCCTGCGGGGCGAAGCGAATGATGGTGAAGGCGCCGACGCCGGGCGCGGTGGTCGGCGCAGACGCGGTCTCGAAGCTGTGTGTGCCCGACTTGTTCACCATCACGCCGATCAAACCCGCCTGGACTACGATGGCGATGACCGCCGCCACCGAAGCGTAAGCGAGCGTGCGTGGTGTGAGGCCGCCGAGGAATTCGGCGATGCGCGTGCCGAGGCCGAGCGAGGCGCGCTGCCGGCGCGGCTCGGCGTCGATCTTGGCGAACAGGTCCTGTATCGCGCGCGCCGATGGCGCGCCGAGCGTCTCGTTGAGATGGATGGTGGCGCCCAGTTCCTCGCGCGCCAATTCGAAGCGGCGGGCGAGCTCCGGATCGCGCGCCAGCGCGGTCTTGACGCGCTCGGCGTCGCGGCTGCTCAGCGTGCCGGCGGCGTACCACGGCAGCAACTCTTCGATGTCGTCTGCCTCGGCCGCATTGTGTTCGCTCGTCATGGCCAACCTCGATCGATCCCTTGCTCCTTGAGGAGCTCCGATAATTTCTTGCGCGCGTAGAACATGCGCGTCTTCACCGTCGCCTCCGGGATGCCGACGATCCGCGCCGCCTCTTCCACGGACTTCTCGTGGTAGTAGACGAGATCGATGATCTCCCGATGCTCGGCCGACAGCGCGGTGAGGCATTGCCGCAACGCCGCGCCTTTGTCCTTCTTGGCCAGCGTGACCTCCGGATCATCGGAATGATCCTCGATCGCGGCGGCCGTCTCGTCGTCCAATTCCTGCTCCGGCTTGCGCCGCAGCGCCGACAGCGCCTTGAAGCGGGCGATGCTCAGCATCCAGGTCGAGACCGCAGAGCGGCCTTCGAACTTGCCGGCCTGCCGCCACACGTCGAGGAACACCTCGCTGATGAGGTCCTCGGCGGTGGCCTCGTTGCGGACCAGCCGCAGCACGAAACGGTAGACCCGTACATGGTGCCTTGCGAACAGCACCTGCATGGCGAGCCGGTCGCCGCTTGCGATCCGCGCGATCAGGACTTCGTCCGAGCTCGTTTGCATCGCAGGTGTCCGGTCGGCTCGTACATGGGTCGCGGCACAGGCCGCGGAGGTTCAAGCGGATTTAGGGAAAATTGTGCGCCGCCCGCGCCTTCGGCGGTGGCTAGGGTGCGCCGATATTGAGGCCCGCGGCAAGGTGGGAGTACCGCCGACGGATTGGAGCCGCGAAGGGGCCGGTTCCTGCCACTCTATTCTAGGCGTTTCCTCCGCCTCTCCCGCGGGACGAGGCCGGGCATGGCCGCTGCACCATGGCACCGTCCTCAGCCGGATATCGAAAAACCTTTGAACCTCCCGGAGCGGGCCCGCGACCTATGGCCAGGATGCGATGCCCCGCGTCCCCCGAACCCCCAGGAGAAGACCCATGTTCCGCAAGCTCACCATCGCCTTCGCCGCTACCGCCGCCC
>JBLMXS010000352.1:0-6480 GCA_050257895.1 Thiohalocapsa sp. | reverse complement strand
TCTTCATCACCGCCGGTACCTTCGCCGCGATGAGCCTCTACGGATATTCGACCCAGCGCGACCTGTCGCAGTGGGGCTCGTTCCTGTTCATGGGGCTGATCGGCATCATCATCGCCAGCCTGGTGAACCTGTTCCTCGCCTCCTCGGCGCTGCAGTTCGCAATCTCGGTGATCGGCGTCATCGTCTTCGTCGGCCTTACCGCTTACGACACGCAGCAGATCAAGGAGATGTATTACGAGTACCAGTACGCGGACGGCCAGACCGCCACGAAGCAGGCGGTGATGGGCGCGCTGCGGCTCTATCTCGACTTTATCAACCTGTTCATGATGCTGCTGCAGCTGCTCGGCGCGCGGCGCGACTAAGAGCCATTTCCCGACGGACCCTCGGTGGCCGGGCCTCGCGCCCGGCCACTTTTTTGCAACTGAGGTGTCATACCGGCGAAAGCGAAAGCCGGTATCCATCTTGCGGCGGCACGAGGGCGGAACCATCGGTCCCGACTTGCGCCGGGACGACGCTCATTGGTAACGCGAACGCAGGGTGCGACCCTGGCCCGCGCTGACGCCGCGGCCGGTTTGCGGTAAGCTGCGTTCGCCCGCGAGAAAGGCCCCGCCGATGCTGACCCGTCTTGCCAATCCGGCGCGCTTCATGCGCGCGAGCAGCGCGCTGCTGCCGTGGCTCGGCACCGCGACCGCAGCGCTGCTGGCGCTGGGGCTCGTGTGGTCGCTCTTGCTGGCGCCGCCCGATTACCAGCAGGGCGAGAGCGTGCGGATCATGTTCATCCACGTGCCGTCGGCGTGGATGGCGTTGTCGGTCTATCTCCTCGTCGCCGTCGTCAGCGCCATCGCTCTGGTCTGGCGCCACCCGTTGGCGGAAATCGCGGCGCAGGCGGCGGCTCCGATCGGCGCGGCGTTCACCGCGGTGTGCCTCGCCACCGGCTCCTTGTGGGGCCGGCCGATGTGGGGCGCCTGGTGGGTGTGGGACGCGCGGCTGACTTCGGTGCTGGTGCTGTTCTTCCTCTATCTCGGCTATATCGCGCTGGTGAACGCGTTCGACGATCCGCAGAGGGGCGCGCGCGCCGGCTCGCTGTTGGCGCTGGTCGGCGTCGTCAACCTGCCGATCATCAAGTTCTCGGTCGACTGGTGGAACACGCTGCACCAGCCGGCCAGCGTGCTGCGTTTCGGCGGTCCGACCATCGCCGTGTCGATGTTGCTGCCGCTCGTCGTCATGGCGGTCGCGTTCATGCTGCTGTTCCTCTGGCTGCTGCTGTTGCGGATGCGCACCGTGCTCAACGAACGCAAGGCGCTGGCGCTGCGCCTCTATGGCGACGCGGCGGTCGAACCCGGCGCGGGGCCGCCCAGAGCACGGCCGGGCCGCGACAAGCGCGCCGCCGCCGAGGCCGGACTGGCCGTGAGCCGGCAATGACGATGCCGGTAACGACGGTAATCGGCGACTGGGTGGCGATGGGCGGGTACGCCGCCTTCGTGTGGCCGGCCTACGCCGTTGCCGGGTGCCTCCTCGGCGGGCTGGCGCTGCATTCCTGGCAGCGGCACCGGCGCAGCGCCCGCGAGCTGGTGCGGCTGCAGCGGCGCAGCGGGCCAGGCAGCGGACAAGGCGTATGAGCCGCAAGCGGCGGCGGCTTCTGGCGCTCGGCATCGGGTTGGCGCTGCTGGCCGGCGCGACGGCGCTGGTGCTCGCCGCGTTCAACGACAATCTGGTGTTTTTCTACAGCCCGAGCGACGTCGTCGCGAAGGCGATCGGCCCGGGCCGTCGCATTCGCATCGGCGGCCTGGTCGAACAGGCCAGCCTCGTCCGCGAAGAGGCCGGGCGCCGCGTCCAGTTTCGCGTCACCGACGGCAGGCACGACCTTGCAGTCACCTATAGCGGGGCGCTGCCAGACCTGTTCCGCGAGGGGCAGGGGGTAGTCGCCGAAGGACGGCTGCGTCCGGACGGCGTGTTCGCCGCGAGCACCGTCCTCGCCAAGCACGACGAAAAATACATGCCGCCCGAAGTCGCCGACGCGCTGAAGAAGGCCGGCCGCTGGCAGGAGGGCGGCAACCTCGCCGCCGGCAAGCCGCCGCAATAGCCGTAGACTTTCCCCTCTCTCTACGGCTCGTGGCGGCGGTCGGCGCGGGCGGCGGCTTCGAGAAAGCGTGGCAGATCGCGCCAGGCGTAGCCGGCGGCCGGGATGCGCTTGCCGCCGACCGTGAACATCTTGTGCTGCACCTCGCGGCCGCCGAGGCGGTCGTAGAAGAAGCGAGCGGGATTCTCGCGTAATACCCAGAGGATTGCCGAGCCGCATCCCTGCGCCACCAGCCGGCTGAACAGCGCCAGCAGCAGCGCCCGGCCGATCCCGCGATTCTGCCAGTCCGGCGCTACGTAGAGCGTGAACACCTCCCCGGCGTAGGGCACGCTTGGCCGGCACCGGCCGCAGCTGCCGAACCCGACGATGCTGCCGTCGACATCGACCGCCACCCGCACATCGCGCGGCTCGCGCTCGATGACGGCCGCCCAGCCGAGTTCGCGGCGCGAGGCCGACAACCCGAGGAGGAACGGCGCCGTCAGGATGCCGGCATAGGTGGCCCGCCATGTCTCGACGTCGAGCCGCGCGATGCGACGGGCGTCCGCCGGGCGGGCGGGGCGGATAAGGATCTCGTCCATGGCCCCGACATTCTGCCCGGTTTTGCGCGGCCTGGGGAAGAGGTTGCAGGCGCCGACCGCAAACGCCCCGGTTGGCAACGCGTCAAGCGCGTTAGCCGGGCCGTTTGCCACCCCGTTTGCCACCCCGTTTGCCACCCCGTTTGCCACTCTGGGGGGCCGCCGTTATGGTGCGGCATGCTCACCCCACGACGCTGGCTGATCGCCGCGCTGACGCTGGCGGCGGCATCGTGCCCGCCGGCATCCGCTCATGCCGCCCATCACAAGAAACACGCGGCGCCGGCAGCGCCGGCAGCGCCAAAGGACGAGGCGTCGGCGGCGAAGACGCTCGGCAGCGCCGAAAACTGGACCGCCTACGCCTCCGAGGACAAGACCGGCCGCGTCTGCTACCTCGTCGGGCACCCGAAGAAAAGCGAGCCTGCCGGCCTCGCGCGGAAGCCGATGGCGATGGTGACGCACCGGCCGGTGGAAAATATCGCCAACGTCGTCAGCTTTGTCGAAGGCTATCGGCTGAAGGAAGGCAGCGAGGTCGCCGTCGCGGTCGGCGACCGGAAATTCGAGCTGTTCACCAAGGACGACAGCGCCTGGGCCCGGACATCAGAGCTCGACAAGACGATCGTGACGACGCTGGCGAAGGGGAAGGAGGCCGTCGTCAAAGGACTGCCGCAGAAGGGGCCGCCGACCATGGACGTCTACTCGCTCGCCGGGTTCGCTAAAACCCTGGGGCTGATCGACAAGGCCTGCGGCGTCCAGCGCAATGGCGCGGCCGCGGCGCCGGCGCACCATCGGGCGAAGCATCGCCGCCACCACAGCCACCACCATCGCTGACGCGTTCCGCCCAGCTCGCGGCGCGCCTATATATCCGCCATGTTGATCGAACCTGCTGCAGGCGTCGTCACCCGCAATCTGGTCGGCATCGGCCGCGGCGAGCTGGCCGCCGAGATGCAGGCGTTCGGCGCCGAGCCCTTTCGCGCGCGGCAGCTGTGGCACTGGATCTACCACCGCGGCGTCACCGACTTCGCGGCGATGAGCAATCTCGCGAAGCCGTTCCGCCAGCGTCTCGCGGCCGGGTATGCGCTGCGCCGGCCAGAGGTCGCCCGGGCTCTGGTCTCGGCCGACGGTACGCGCAAATGGCTGCTGCGCTTCGCCGACGGGCAGGAAGCCGAGACCGTGCATATCCCGGAGGAGGATCGCGGCACGCTCTGCGTCTCCTCGCAGGTCGGCTGCACCCTCAATTGCACGTTCTGCCACACCGGGACGCAGCTGCTCGTGCGCAACCTCGGGGCTGCCGAGATCGTCGGCCAGATCATGGTGGCCCGCGATGCGCTCGGCGAGTGGCCGTCGCCGCCGGATGGTCGGCAGCTGACGAATATCGTGCTGATGGGGATGGGCGAGCCGCTCTACAATTTCGACAATGTTGCCGCCGCCCTGAAGATCGTCATGGATCCCGAGGGGCTGGCGATCTCACGCCGCAAGATCACGCTGTCGACGGCCGGCGTCGTGCCGATGATCGAGCGGGTCGGCGCCGAGCTCGGGGTCAATTTGGCGATCTCGCTGCACGCGGTCAGCGACGAATTGCGCAACCGTCTCGTGCCGCTCAACCGGAAATACCCGATCGCCCAGCTGCTCGACGCCTGCCGCCGCTACCCCGGCGCCAGCAACGCGCGTCGCATTACTTTCGAATACGTCATGCTGAAGGGGATTAACGACAGCCCCGCCGAGGCGAGGGAGCTGGTGCGGCTGCTGCACGGCATCCCCGCCAAGGTCAATCTGATCCCGTTCAACCCGTGGCCCGGGGCGCCTTACGAATGCTCCGACGACACGGTGATCGCGGCGTTCTCCGACATCGTCTTCGCCGCCGGCTATTCGGCGCCGGTCCGCACCCCGCGCGGCCGCGACATCTCGGCCGCCTGCGGCCAGCTGAAGTCGGAGAGCGTGCGGGCCCGCCGCGCCGCGCCGATGCTCACCGCGATCGGCTGAACTTGGACCGCCGGCGTCCCGCCGGCATGCCGGCCGGAGGCTGGCGGTCCGGTAAAGGACCATCCGCGTGCTGAGCTGGTTCCTCGCGGTCCCGCTCGCCGTGTATCTGGCGGTGCTCGCCTACCTCTATCTGTTCCAGCGCCAGCTCCTGTATGTCCCGGATCGGGCGCGGCCATTCGTCGCCGTCTTGCCGCAGCTCGCCGTGCGCGAGGTCGAGCTGGCGACGTCTGACGGGCTCCTTCTCCTGGCCTGGTACCTGCCGCCGCCCGAGGGCCGGCCGGTCATCGTCTATTTGCATGGCAATGGCGGCAATATCGGCTACCGAGCCGACCGGTTGATGCGCTTCGCGCGGGCCGGCTGCGGCGTCCTGCTGGTCGAATACCGCGGCTATGGCGGCAACCGCGGCAGCCCGAGCGAGGCCGGGTTCTACAGCGACGCCCGAGCCGCCCTCGCCTTCGTCGCAGAGGCCGGCATCGCCGGCAACCGCATTGTCCTCTACGGCGAGTCGCTGGGCTCGGCGGTGGCGGTCGCAATGGCAGCGGAGGCGGCCGTCGCGGCGCTGATCCTCGAATCGCCGTTCACCAGCATCGCCGCCGTCGCGCAACACCATTACCGATTCATCCCGGCGGCGCTCCTCATCTGGGACCGCTTTGACGCCGCTGCCCGCATCGGTCGGGTGCGGGCGCCGATCCTGGTTGTGCAGGGAGGCCGTGACGTCGTCGTGCCCGCGCGCTTCGGCGAGGCGCTGTTCGCGATGGCGCCGCAACCGAAACAGCGCTGGCTGGCGCCGGAAGCCGGGCACGAGAATCTCGCCCATTACGGCGCCCTCAACATCGTGCTCGATTTCATCGAGCGGCACGTTCATTGAACGGGTGCTCCGACGACGGCGGAATGCGCTTCGGTTTTCCGCCCTACACGTCATTGCGAGGAGCGCAGCGACGAAGCAATCCCGTCGGGAAGAATGACGCGGCGCGAGATTGCTTCGCTTCGTTCGCAATGACACAACTACGGCGGGTTTTGGGAGCTGCGCAGGCATGGCGAACACAGCGAAGATCGGTGATGTGAAAAAGGTCGTGCTGGCCTATTCGGGCGGCCTCGACACTTCGGTCATTCTGCGCTGGCTGCAGGAAACCTACCGCGTTGAGGTCGTCACCTTTACCGCCGATCTCGGGCAGGGCGAGGAACTGGAGCCGGCCCGCAAAAAGGCGGAGCTGCTCGGGGTCAAGGAGATCTTCATCGACGATCTGCGCGAGGAGTTCGTGCGCGATTTCGTCTTTCCCATGTTCCGCGCCAACGCGCTCTACGAGGGGCAGTACCTGCTCGGCACCTCGATTGCGCGGCCGCTGATTGCCAAGCGGCAGATCGAGATCGCCCGCCAGACCGGCGCCGACGCGGTCGCGCACGGCGCCACCGGCAAGGGCAACGACCAGGTGCGCTTCGAGCTGGCCTATTACGCGCTGATGCCCGACATCAAGGTGATTGCGCCGTGGCGCGAATGGGACCTGACCTCCCGCACCCGCCTTATCGACTACGCCGACAAGCACCAGATCCCGATCGCCCGCGACAAACGCGGCGAGGCGCCGTTCTCGGTCGACGCCAACCTGTTGCACATCTCGGCCGAGGGGAAGGTGTTGGAAGACCCGTGGGTCGAGCCGGAGGAATACGTCTTCAGCCGCACCGTCGCGCCTGAGGCGGCGCCCGACCAGCCGCACTATGTCGAGATCGATTTTTCCCGCGGCGACGCGGTGGCGATCGACGGCGAGGCGCTATCGCCGGCGGCCTTGCTGACCCGCCTCAACGAACTCGGCGGCAAGCACGGCATCGGCCGCCTCGACCTCGTCGAGA
>JBLMXS010000351.1:0-8536 GCA_050257895.1 Thiohalocapsa sp. | reverse complement strand
AGGAACTTGCCGCCGCTGTAGATGACGAGGTCGGCGCCGCGCTCCAGCCACGGCGATGGCCGCGCGATGTGCTCAGAGGCGGCGTCGACCATGATCGGGATGCCGCGCGGCTTGACGATTGCGGCGATCTCCTCGAGCCGCACCGCCGACAAATGCTCCTGCTTGCCGAGCAGGACCACCATCGCGACCGGCTCGGCGAGGGCGTCTTCCAGCTCGTCGCGCGTATCGATCTCGACGATGTGGCAGCCGATCATCCGCACCGCCTGGTCGTAGGCGAAGCGCTGCTTCTTTGGGATGATGACCCGGTTGACCATGCCGTCGGTGAAGGGCAGGCGCAGCATCCGCGCCGGGTCGTTGCCGGCGACGCAGGCGGCGGTGCCGAGCGCCACCGCGGCGGCGCTGCCGCAGGTGACGATGCCCCACTCGGCGCCGGTCAACTCGGCGATGCGCCGGCTGGCCGCCTCCATAAGCTCGTCGAGGTTGACGAAGCGCCGCGAGGCGGCGTCCATCGCGGCGCGCACCTCGGGCAGCATCAGGCTGCCGCCATGCATCGTGCGCACGCTGCAGCAATTGATGAATGGCCGCACGCCGAGCGCGCGGTAGGGATCGAGAATGGCGGCGTCGCGGGTGGCGGGCTCGGGCATCGGGTGCTCCACGGGGATGGCAGCGCGATTATATCAGCGACGTCAGGTTGGCCGGCATCGCATTGTCGGATAGCGCGCCCTCTGGCAGATTGCCGGCAGGGGTCGGAGAGGGACGGATTGGCGAAGTTTTGGCGAGGGGGCGTGGGTCGGCGGGGTTTTCTCGCCGTGCTCTGGCTGCTCGTGCCGATGGCGGCGCAGGCGCAGGGCGCGGCGGGGGTGCTCAACGCCTTCGGCTTGTTTGGCCGCTGGGCAATGCGCTGCGATGCGCCGCCCGCAGCCGGCAACATCGTCGAGACGGTTGCCTGGAGCGGGCGTGAACCGGTCGAGTTCACCGCTTCCGGCGCCTTCACCAACCGCTATCGCGTCGTCAGCGCGACGATGCCGAACGCCGCGACGCTCGCCATCGAGGTCGAGCTCAATGGCCGCGGCGTCGAGAATTTGACGATCGTCAGATCCGGCACCAATTCGATCAGGACGATGTGGAACCGAAGCGAGCGCGGCTTTCTGGTGCGTGAGGGAATTGTCGCCGCGACCGGCGAGCCGACGCCATGGCTGTATCGATGCCCTTGACGGGCTTGGCGTCGGAGACGGCGCTGGTGCTGTTTTCCGGCGGCCAGGACTCGGCGACCTGTCTTGCCTGGGCGCTCGACCGCTTCCGCATGGTCGATACGATCGGCTTCGACTACGGCCAGCGCCACCGCATCGAACTGGCCTGCCGCACGCGCATTCTCGACCGCCTGCGCGACGAGTTTCCGGCGTGGCGCGACAAGCTCGCCGACGACCACCTGCTCGATCTCGGCCTCCTCGGCCAGATCAGCGACACCGCGCTGACCCGAGACAGCGCCATCGCGCTGGCCGCCGGCGGTCTGCCTAACACTTTCGTGCCGGGCCGCAACCTCTTGTTCTTCACGCTGGCGGCGGCGCTGGGCTATCGCCGCGGCACAAGCCACCTGGTCGGCGGGATGTGCGAGACCGACTATTCGGGCTATCCCGACTGCCGCGACGACGCGCTGAAGGCGCTGCAGGCCGCGCTGTCGCTCGGGATGGACCGCCGCGTCACGATCCACACGCCGCTGATGTGGCGCGACAAGGCGCAGACCTGGGGGTTGGCCGAGGCGCTCGGCGGCGCCCAGCTGGTCGCGCTTATCCGCGACGAGAGCCACAGCTGCTACCTGGGCGAGCGATCGAAGCGGCATGAATGGGGGTATGGCTGCGGCGCCTGCCCGGCCTGCGATCTGCGCCGCAAGGGGTGGGAGATGTATGTGCAGAATCGTCATCCGGGCCTGCGCCGGGATGAGAAGGAAGAGCAGAAACCGTGAGCTACGCCGTCAAGGAGATCTTCTACACCTTGCAGGGCGAGGGAGCGCTGACCGGGCGCCCGGCGGTGTTCTGCCGCTTTGCCGGCTGCAACCTGTGGTCCGGCCGCGAGGCCGACCGCGCCGACGCCGTCTGCCGCTTCTGCGACACCGATTTTGTCGGCATCGATGGCGATGGCGGCGGACGCTACCCTGATGCCGCAGTGCTCGCCGACCGCGTCGCCGCAGAATGGCCGCAAGCCGGCGAGGCGCGGTTCGTTGTCTGCACCGGCGGCGAGCCGCTATTGCAGCTCGACCGGCCGCTGATCGCGGCGCTGCAAGCGCGCCATTTCACAATCGCGATCGAGACCAACGGCACGCTCGCGGTGCCGCCCGGGATCGACTGGGTCTGCGTCAGCCCGAAGGCGGGGGCGCCGCTTGTCGTGACCACCGGCGACGAATTGAAAATCGTCGTGCCGCAACCGGGGCTCGACCCGCTCTGCTTTGCCAAGCTCGATTTCCGTCGCTTCTCGGTGCAGCCGATGGACGGCCCCGAGCGCGCGCAGCACACCGAATGGGCGATCCGCTTCTGCCGTGCCCATCCGCGCTGGCAGCTCAGCCTGCAAACCCACAAGCTCATCGGCATCCGCTAGGCAAATTGTTGATTGGGCGATGGGTCTCGCCGCGCTCGCCCGTCTTACGGCGTCTGCGCAAACAGCCGCAGGTCGTCGACCAGCCCCTCGTCGCGCTCGATCGCGTAGTCGGGCACTTGCAGCGGGCCCTTCTTCTCCTTCACCAGCAGGAGGTTGGGGTCGCTCGTCTCATAGATCCGCAGATGCCGGCCTTCGACGTCGATTTCGGCCAGTTTCGCGGCAATCGTCACCGAGGCCTCGAACCGCTCGCTGGCGTCGATCAGTTCGGCCAAGCCCTCGGGCGTCACGCCAGCCTCCTGGAGGCGGCGCTTGTACGCGGCGATTTCGGCCGCCTTCTTCTCCGCTTCGGCCTTGCGGACCGCGGCGGCCTCGACGCGTTTCTTGCGCCATTCGTCGTATTGCGGGCCGACCCGCTGCAGCAATGTCCGGATCGGCACGTCGCGGGTATCAATCCATTGCTTGGCCCGCGGCCACAGCTCGACCATGAAGCCGCGCACCACCTCGTTCGGGATCTCACGCAGCCGCTCCTCGCGGATCGATGACCCCCAGCGCTGCTCTTCGAGCGTGCCCCTAAGCTCGGGCAATTGCCGTGGTGCAGCGGCACCGTTCGCCGAGCGCCGCGGCGGCGCGGTGGTCGTCAAGTCGCCGGCATGACGCTGCTTGAGGCCAGCAAATTGCCGGCGGTATTCCTCCTCCCACTCGTCGCTGTCGTCGCTCGGCACGAAGCCGAGCCGCTCGTATAGCGTCCTCGCCGTCGCCTCGATGGCCGCTTCGCGCAGTGCGCTGAGATCCATCAATCCTCCCGTTGCCGCTCGCTTTCGGTTGGCTTAACGCTTGCGGCGATGTTACCGAACTATGACGGCGGGAGGAAAGGCCGGAAGAAAAGCCGCGCGGCTAGGCCGCCAGTTCCGTGATCTCGCCCTTGGCGCTGCGGCCCTGCGCGCGGTATTGGCCGATCTTCACGAAGAGCGGCTGGTCCGTGCAGGCATAAAGCACCGCGTCACGCGGGCCCGTATTGATGTGGCGCCGCCACAGGAAGTTCGGCACGACGAAAATGTCGTTGGTCGTCCAGTCGAATGACTGGCCGGCGATCTCTGTGGTGCCCTCGCCGTCCATCACGATATAGAAGCGATTGGCGGTTTCGCGTTTCCACCGCGTCGCCTCGCCCGCCCGCAGCAGCTGCGCCGAGTACCCGAGCGTCGGAAAGACCGGCGCGCCGCTGGCCGGATTGGCGAATGCGACGGTGATGCCTTCGTAAGGATCACCGGGCTCGCTGCGCAAATCGTCGAGGGCAGCGCGGATCTCGGCGCCACGGTAATGAAACACCGGGCTGGTTGCATGGCCGATGCCGCGGGAATGCGCCACGAAAGCAGGCAGGATGCCGCCCTTGCCGTAGAGCCTGGTCGAATAGCCGTCGCCGTGCACCGGCTTCTGGGCGCGCGCATTTCCCTCGCGCTCGCCGGGAAACGCCTCGTCGATCCATACGCAATCGAGGAATTCGAGGAGCGGGAAGTCGAGGATGTCGGCCCACACCACCGGCGTCATGCCGTCGTTGCCGTGATCGTGCCAGGTGCCGTTGGGGGTGAGGATCAGATCGCCGCGCGCCGCCTCGCAGCGCTCGCCCTCGATCGTCGTGTAGCCGCCGTTGTCCGAGAGGATCGTGCGGCTGGCGTTCGGCGAGTGCATGTGTACGGGCGCAACGTCGCCGGGATTGTAGATCGACACGGCGCAGCGGATCGTGCTCGCCACCTGCAAGCGGCCGCCGAGCCCGGGATTTGTCAGGAGGAATTGCTGGCGGTCGGCGAACTCGATCGGCGACACGTCAGCGTTCTTGGCGATGTCGGCGATGCGGCCGAGATAGGGCCCGATGTCGGTCCATCGCCAGCGGTGCGGCAATGCCTTCAGCTGGTTGGCGCCGACGCGGCCGGCTGCCACCGCGCCGCCGGCGGCGATGCCGCCATCATGGAACCACGGCAGCTGCGCCGGCGAATTTGCCTGCGTGCGCAGCCAGATGTGGAGCCCCGCCGCCTCGGCGTTCATCGCCTCCATCGCTGCCTTCGCCCGCGACGGCAGGACTTGTGCCGCCATGCGATACCTCCCTGATGAGATTAGGCCCGACGATAGCACAGGTGCCGCCGGCCCGGCTTGTGCCTATACTGCCGGCCCAGGGCAACGCGCATTGGCACCGCCGGCGGCAGGCTCGAATGTCGGACCGCAACGCGGCGTTAATGCCGATGGCGAAATCTGTGCCGGATGATGAGCAACTCAACCTCCGACGTCGAACCCTTCGGCGAATTCCCGGCGACGGCAGCGGTCGAGACGGCGGCTTCAGGAGGTGCTGCGCCGCTCCCGTTCGAGCCGCTCGACGAGCGGGCGATCGCCGCCTCGCTGGTGCGCATGGGGGTGATCGGCTCGCATCAGCGGCCGCATTTGCAGCCGCTCGAAGGCGGCGTCTCGTCGGAGATCTGGCGGGTCGACGTACCTGGCCGCTGCCTGTGTCTGAAGCGCGCCCTGCCGCGCCTCAAGGTTGCCCAGGCGTGGGAGGCGCCGGTGTCGCGCAACCGCCACGAATTCGCCTGGTTCCGCGTCGCCGGGCGGATCTGCCCGGAGGCGGCGCCGCGCCTGATCGGCCAGGATTCCGCAGCCGGCCTTTTCGCGATGGAATATCTCGATCCGGGAATGTACCCGGTATGGAAGGACCAACTGCGCGCCGGCAAAGCCGAGCCGGCGACCGCCGCCGCGGTCGCAACGCGCCTCGCGCTGATTCACAACCGCACCGCCGGCGACGCCGAGATTGCTCGGATGTTCGCGACCGACGACGCCTTCCACGCGCTGCGGCTCGAGCCTTACCTGATCGCCGCGAGCCGCCACCATCCCGACCTCGCCAACGCTCTCGGGCGCCTTGCGCATATGACGGCGCGCACGCGTCTGGCGCTGGTGCACGGCGACGTCAGCCCGAAGAACATCCTGATCGGCCGGCGCGGGCCCGTCTTTCTCGATGCGGAATGCGCCTGGTATGGCGATCCGGCGTTCGATCTTGCCTTTGTGCTCAACCATCTCCTCTTGAAATGCCTGTTGAACCGGCAGGTCGCGAGCCGCTTCCTCGCCTGCTTCGACGCACTGGCGGAGGCCTATCTGGCTGACGTCGAGTGGGAGCCGCGCGAGGAGATCGAGAAGCGGGCCGCTCACCTGCTGCCGGGGTTGGCGCTCGCGCGCATCGACGGCAAGTCGCCGGTCGAGTACGTGACCTCGGAGACCGACAAGGGACGGGTACGGCGCTTCGCGCGCGCCTTGCTCGGCCAGCCGGTCGAGCGTCTCGCGACGGTGCGCGAGATATGGTCGGCGGCGCGGATCGGCCGGTGAGCGACAGGTGAGCGAGACGACGATCGAAAGCGTCCGCGGCCGCCGCGTCTGGGACTCGCGCGGTCACCCCACCGTCGAGGCCGAGCTGCGGCTGCAGGGCGGCGCCATCGGCCGCGCCATCGCACCGGCCGGCGCCTCGACCGGCAGGCGCGAGGCGATCGAACTGCGCGACGGCGGCGAGCGGCTCGGCGGGTTCGACGTGCAGGGCGCCGTTGCGGCGATCGACGGCGAGATCGCCGCCGCCCTGCAGGGCCGCGATGCGGCCGACCAGGCGGCGCTCGACGAATTGCTGATCGCGCTCGACGGGACGCCGCAAAAGCGCCGCCTCGGCGGCAATTCGCTGGTCGCGGTGTCGATGGCGGCGCTGCACGCCGCGGCGGCGGCGCAGGGTGAACCGCTCTACGCCCACCTCCTCGCCGCGGCCGGCAAGGCGGCGGACGAGGTCGTCATCCCGTTGCCGGAGATCCAGATCTTCGGCGGCGGCGCGCATGCCGGGCGGCGCCTCGACATCCAGGATTTCATGGTGGTGGCTCCGGCCGCCCGCACCTTCGCCGACGCCCTCGAATGGACGGCCGAGATCTATCGCGCCGCCGGCCTATTGCTGGCCGAGCGCGGCGCGCTGTGCGGCGTCGCCGACGAGGGCGGCTGGTGGCCGCAATTCGACAGCAACGAGGCGGCGCTGGAGGCGCTGCTGCGGGCCATCGAAGGGGCCGGCTTCACGCCGGGACAGGAGATCGCCATCTCGCTCGACATCGCCGCTTCGCAATTTCACAGCGACCACCGCTACCGGCTGGCGCGCGACGGCAGCGAGCTCGACTCCGATGCGATGTGCGACCTTCTGGCCGGCTGGGTCGAACGCTACCCGATCGTCTCGATCGAAGACCCGCTGGCCGAGGACGACCCCGACGGGCTGCGCCTGTTCACCGCCGCTGTCGGCGACAAGGTGCAGGTGGTCGGCGACGATTTTCTCTACACCAATGCGGCGCGGGTGCGCACCGCGGCGGCGTTCGAGATCTGCAACACCGTCCTTATCAAGCCGAACCAGGCCGGCACGGTCAGCGAGGCCAAGGCGGCGCTCCAGGCGGCACGGGAAGCCGGCTGGGGCGCCATCGCCTCGGCCCGCTCCGGCGAGAGCGAAGACGTGACGATCGCCCACCTCGCGGTCGGCTGGGGCATTCCGCAGCTCAAGGTCGGCGCCTTCGCGCGCTCCGAGCGGATGGCGAAATGGAACGAGGTCCTGCGCATCGAGGAAGCGCTCGGCCCCCGCGCCCGCTTCGCCGGCGCGGCGCCCCTGCGCTCCCACAAGCCGTAGAGCTGTATCCCCTCGCCCCGCTTGCGGGGAGAGGGAGGGACCCATTGCGAAGCGATGGGAGGGTGAGGGGGAGCTGCAGCCCTAGGCGCTCTTGCCGACTGCCCCTCACCCGGGCCCTCTCCCCGCAAGCGGGGAGAGGGAGACGAGCTAGGCGAGACGGATCGCGGCGGCTTCGGGACCCTTGCGGCCCTCGGCGATGTCGACGACGACGCGCTGGCCTTCGTTGAGCGTCATCACGCCGGCGCGCTGCAGAGCCGAGGCGTGCACGAACACGTCCTTGCCGCCGCCGTCGCGCACGATGAAGCCGAACCCCTTGGTGGCGTTGTACCACTTGACGGTGCCGGTCTCCTGCACCGTGGCTTCGCCCATCGGCCGGTCGCCGTCGGGGCGGAACCCGGCCGGGCGCGGCGGCCGCGCCACCTGGCCGGTGCTGGTGTCGACGGTCAGCACCTCGGTGACCTGCGGGCCGCGCTGCCCCTGCGCGACGCGCACTTCAAGCGTATCGCCGGGCTGGACCTCCTGCACGCCGCCGCGCCCGAGCACCGTCGCGTGCAGAAACGCATCGCCCGAACCGTCGGAAAGCTCGACAAACCCGAAGCCTTTTTCGGGTTTGAACCACTTGACGACGGCCTTGACCACCGGCCCGGAGGGCTCGTCGAAGCGCGGCCGGCTGAACCGCGGGGCCACGCCGAAATCGCGCGGCGGCGGCTCGAATTCCTGGTCATCAAAGCTGCGGCGGCGCCTCTGCCGAAAATTCCTGTCCTTTTCCAACTCGGTATCCTGATCTCGCACCCGCCCAGGGGAATCCGCCCAGGGGAATCGCCCGTGGGATCGCCCTTCGGGATCATGCCATATTTTCGCCGTGAGCGTGAACGGAGATCGTGCGTCTCGCCCGTCATTTGGCGCATCGCCGTATGCGCTGCGGGCAGGCTTGTCGAGGGCGGTTTCGCAGAACCGCGCCCGCGCCGCCGCCGATCTTGCGCAGGGTCTTGTTTTTGCGCCCGCGCCGCGCGAGTCTAGGATGCAGTAGCGCGACAACCCGATGAGGAGATAGAGCCGTGAACGATGTCGTGGGCCGCTATAAATGGGTGGGAACCCGGCCGATCCGTCCGGACGGCGTGCCGAAGGTCACCGGCAAGGCGATGTACGCCGCCGATTACACGATGCCCGGCGCGATCGTCGGCCGCATCCTGCGCTCGCCGCACGCGCATGCCCGCATCCGCTCGATCGATACCCAGAAGGCCGAGAGGCTGCCGGGAGTGAAGGCGG
>JBLMXS010000350.1:0-20257 GCA_050257895.1 Thiohalocapsa sp. | reverse complement strand
GGCATCCGGTCACCGAGGACCTGACGGGCGCCGGCAAGGCCGGCGAGAGCCCGAGCTGGGGCCGCTGGTTCCGCCAGGTCGAGGCGCGCGTCCATCACGGCACGACGATCATGAGCGGCGATCACGGCCAGCCCCTCTTGGTGCTCGACCGCGTCGGCAAGGGCCGCGTGGCGCAGCTCCTGTCCGACCAGATGTGGCTGTGGGCGCGTGGCTTCGAAGGCGGCGGCCCGCAGGCCGAGCTGTTGCGCCGGCTCGCCTATTGGCTGATGAAAGAGCCCGACCTCGAGGAGAATGACCTGCGCGCGGCGATCGAAGGCGACCGCCTGGTCGTCACCAAGCAGTCGCTCGAGCCGGACGACCGCCCGGTGACGGTGACGCTGCCCGACGGCAAGCGGACACCGCTCGCGCTGACGCCGGACAAAGGCGGCCGCAGCATGGGCACGCTGGCGATTTCGCAGATGGGGCTGTACCGCGTCAGCGACGGCAGCCGCACAACGCTTGCCGCCGCCGGCCCGCTCAACCCGGTCGAGTTCGCCGATGTGCGCACCACCGCGGAGAAGCTGGCGCCGGTCGTCAAGGCGAGCGGCGGCGGCACCTTCTGGAGCGGCGACGGCACGATCCCCGAGATTCGCCGCGTCTCGCCGGGCCGCGCCGCTGCCGGGCACAACTGGCTCGGCCTGCGGCAGAACGGCGACTACCTGGTGACCGGCTTCAGCGAGACGCCGCTGTTCCCGGCCGTCGCCGCCCTCTTGCTGGCGATCGGCCTCCTGCTCGCCGCCTGGCGCCGCGAGGGGCGTTGACCGGCGCTTGCCGCACTGAATTGCTTCACTGCGCTCGCAATGACGGAAATACCGCGTCATTGCGAGGAGCGATAGCGACGAAGCAATCCCGGAGCCCAAGGTGACGACGCTTCGCGGCACGCTCGCCCCGATCCATCCCGACGGCTGGAAGTTCGTCGCGATCGCTGCGGCGGCGACGATCCTCCTGTTCGTGCTATGGGCGCCGGCAGGGTGGGTCGGCCTCGTCGGGACGTTGTGGGTCGTCTATTTCTTCCGCGATCCGTGGCGGGTGACGCCGGCCCGATCCGGCATCGTCGTCAGCCCGGCCGACGGCATCGTCGTCGCGCTGGGGCCGGCGCCGCCGCCGCCCGAGTTGGCCTTGGGAGGCGAGGCGGTGCCGCGCATCGGCATCTTCCTCAACCTGTTCGACGTGCACATCGCGCGGGCGCCGCTCGGCGGCCGGGTCACGGCGCGGCGCTACACCCCGGGCCGCTTCGTCAACGCCAGCCTCGACAAGGCAAGCACCGAGAACGAGCGGCTGGCCTTGCACATCGCGCCGGAGGCGGGACCGGGCATCGCCTTCGTCCTGATCGCCGGCCTGGTGGCGCGCCGCATCGTCTGCCCGCTCTACGAGGGCCAGCGCCTGGCCGCCGGCGAGCGCATCGGGCTGATCCGCTTCGGCTCGCGCGTCGACATCTACCTCCCACCGCCTTACACGCCACTGGTCGCGCTCGGCCAGCGGATGGTCGGCAGCGAGACCGTGCTCGCCGAATTGCGATCTCCGACAGACGGCGCGCCGAGCGCTGGCCACCAGCACTAGCCACTGGCACTAGCGCCCCGCATTGCGAATCCGTGTATCATCGGTGATACGAAGATGAAGGAAACAGCGCCGATGCGCTCGCCGAGATCACGAATGGGGGGGCGGGTGCGGCGGCCGCGGATGCGTCGGCGCCGGCTGCCGCATCTGTCGGTCAACCGCATGGTGCCGAACGTCCTGACGTTGCTGGCGCTGTGCGCCGGAATGACGGCGATCCGCTATGCGGTCAGCGGCGACTTTGCCTATGCGACGTTCGCAATCATCGCCGCCGGCGTGTTCGACGGGCTCGACGGGCGGCTGGCGCGGCTCCTCAAGGCAACCTCGCCGTTCGGCGCCGAACTCGACAGCCTGGCCGATTTCATCAGCTTCGGGGTCGCGCCAGCCGCCGTGCTCTATCTGTGGACGATGGCGCAATTGCACAGCATCGGCTGGGCGATCGTGCTGCTCTATGCGGTATGCTGCGCGCTGCGGCTGGCCCGATTCAACGCGCAGCTTGGCGTCGATGCGCCGCCGTGGCGGGCCAACTTCTTCACCGGCATCCCGGCCCCGGCCGGCGCCGGCCTGTTGATGTGGCCGATGTTCATCAGCTTCGCAGGGGGCGACTGGATCATCCGCTCGCCCTATCTCAACGCGGTGTGGATCAGCGGCGTCGCACTGATGATGGTCAGCACGGTCCCGACCGTGTCGTTGAAGCGGATCCGGATCCCGCCGCAATTCGTCATGCCGACCTTGCTGGTGATCGGGCTGATGACCGCATTTTTCACGACCGCGCCATGGTCGACGTTGACCGTGGTCGGTGCGGTCTACCTCGCCTCGATCCCGCTGACGATCCGGGCGTCCACCCGGATGCGGCGCGGGGCCGCGACGCGGCCGGCGGAAAATGCGGGAGCCGCGCCTCCCCGCCTGCCGGCCGCCCCGCCATTGCCGCTGAACCCTACCCCGCCGCCGGCCAACGAGTGGCGTCATTAGACCATGAGCGTTGTCCGTGGACCGCCGGCGTGCCGGGCGGTCCGGAGCGTTCGCGGATGGACGTCCGGGTGCCAGCCCGACAGCGCGCGGCTATCGGCAAGCGACAGCCTGCTATTGGACCTGGCTGCAGGCGACCCAATGGCCGGGACGCAACTCGCGCAATTCCGGCCGGGTGACCTTGCATTCGGCAACCGCCAGCGGGCAGCGCGGGTGGAAGACGCAGCCGGAGGGCGGGTTGATCGGGCTCGGCACCTCGCCGACGACCGGCTGGAAGGCGCGTGTCGCCTCGACCGAGGGATCAGGCACCGGCACCGCCGCCAGCAAGGCCCGCGTGTAGGGATGCAGCGGGTGCTCGAACAGCTCGTCGCATTCCGCCAACTCGACGACGCGGCCGAGATACATCACCGCGACGCGCTGGCACAGATGCCGCACGACCGACAGATCGTGGGCGATGAAGAGATAGGTCAGGTTGAACTTTTCGCGCAGATCCTCGAGCAGGTTGATGATCTGCGCCTGGATCGACACGTCGAGGGCCGAGACCGCCTCGTCGCAGACGATGAATTCGGGGTTGAGGGCCAGCGCCCGAGCGATGCCGACGCGCTGGCGCTGGCCACCCGACATCTCGTGCGGGTAGCGGTCGGCGAAATTCGGGTTGAGCCCGCACAGCGACAACAATTCGCGCACGCGCTCGCCCCGGCGCCCCGAGTTCGGCTCGACGCCGTGCACCTTCATCGGCTCGCCGATGATCGTGCCGACCTTCTGGCGCGGGTTCAAGGAGCTGTACGGGTCCTGAAAAATCACCTGGATCTTGCGGCGCAGCGCCACCAGCTCGCGGCGCCCGAGCTTGGCGATGTCGACGCCGTCATAGAGGATTTCGCCTTCGGTCGGCGTTTCGAGCCGCAGAATGCAGCGGCCCATCGTCGTCTTGCCGCAGCCGCTCTCGCCAACGAGGCCCAGTGTCTCGCCGCGCGCCATCGTGAGATCGACGCCGTCGACCGCCTTAACGTCGCCGATGCGGTGCCGCATGATCATTCCCTCGGTCACCGGGAAATGCATCTTGAGGCCGCGCACCTGCAACAGCGGCTGCGCCGCGGCGGGGGCGATGCGAGCGGTGGTGGCGGCGGCGCCGTAGCTCTCGGCCGCGATCGTCATGCCGCTTCACCCGACAGCGCGCCGAGCTCGTCGCTGCGGTAGCAGGCCGAGAGCTGGCCCGGGGCCCCGCTCGGCGCGAGCGGCGGCGGCGCTGCGGCGCACGCCTCGACGGCAAAGCGGCAGCGCGGCCGGAACGAGCAGCCGCGGTCGAGCCGCGTCAGGTCCGGCGGCGAGCCCTCGATCGGGTCGAGCCGCGCCTGGCGCGGCCGGTCGAGCCGCGGCACCGAGTGTAACAGCGCCATCGTGTAGGGGTGGTGCGGGTCATGGTAGAGCGCCGTGGCGCTGCCGCTTTCGACGATGCGGCCGGCATACATCACATTGACGCGATGGGCGTAGCGCGCGACGACGCCAAGATTGTGGGTGATGATGATCAGCGCGACGCCGAGCCGGCGCGTCAGCTGCTGCATCAATTCGAGGATCTGCGCCTGGATCGTCACGTCAAGCGCGGTGGTCGGCTCGTCGGCGATGATCAGCTTGGGGTCGCAGGCCAGCGCGATCGCGATCATGATGCGCTGGCGCATGCCGCCTGAGAGCTGATGCGGGTACTGCTTCAGCCGCCGCTCGGCGTCGGCGATGCCCACGAGGCCGAGGAGCTCGGCCGCCCGCTTCGTTGCCGCCGCCGGATCGGCGCTGCGGTGCTGCTCGATCGTCTCGGTGATCTGGCGGCCGATCGTCAGCACCGGGTTGAGCGAGGTCATCGGCTCCTGGAAGACCATGCCGATTTCGCCGCCGCGGACCTCGCGCATCTCCTCTTCGGACAGCGTCATCAGGTCGCGCCCGTTGAACCACACTTCGCCGCCGACGATGCGCCCCGGCGGGTTCGGGATGAGGCGCAGGATCGACAGCGCGCCGACCGACTTGCCGGAGCCGCTCTCGCCGACGATCGCGACGGTCTCGCCCGGATCGACCGTGTAGGAGATGCCATCGACCGCGCGCACGGTGCCCGCGCCGGTGCGGAATTCGGTGTGCAGGTCCTTCACTTCGAGAAGCGCCGGCAAGCCCTCTTCCTCCCTGGCTCACGCGTCTGCATTGCTTGCCGCCGTTGGTAGCGGCGCCCGGCAACGCTGTCAACGGCGCTTCGGAATAGGATGATTGCGTTGCCGCCCCACGCGGCGTAAGCCTCGACGCCGGCAACCATTTGGCGATGGAGGGCAGGATGGCGGAACCGCGGTGGAGTGTGCGCGGCGAATACATGGAAAGCTGCAGCTGCGACTATCTCTGTCCTTGCATTTACACGAACCCGCAGGGCGCCGCGACCAACGATAATTGTACCGCCTTGATGGCCTATCGGATCGAGGAGGGAAATTTCGAGACGACGCCGCTCGCCGGGCTGAAATTCGCCTTTGTGATCCGCTCCGGTCCGATCATGGCCGACGGCAACTGGAGCTTCGCCTGCGTCGTCGACGAGAGCGCCGATGCGGCGCAGCGCGCGGCGCTCAGCGCATTGGCGAGCGGCGAGGCGGGCGGCGTCCCCGGCCTCATCCGCAGCAACCTTGTCAGCGATTTCCGCGGCGTCGCGGTCAAGCCGATCACCTTCGAGACCGCCGGGCTGGTGCGGCGGGCGGCGGTGCCGGACCTGTTCCAGTTCGAGATCGAAGGCGTCGCCTCGCGCAACCGCAGCGGTGAGCCCTATTACATCGACAACACGGCGCATCCGGCCAACCGCCGCCTCGCGCTGGCCCGCGCCAAGGCGCTGCATCTGCACGGCTTCGGCCTCGATCTCGACCTCGCCGGCCGCGGCAATAACGGCCATTTCGCCCCCTTCGCCTGGAGCGCCTGACTGGGCGGTCACCGGACCGCCCGCGTCCCGCCAAGCCGGCCAATTGGATCAAGATCGGGGCCGGCGGTCCGCGGCGTTTGGCTGGACCACTTAACTTCGACCGCGCCCATCTAGACCGCATGCGGGCAAGATGCCCGCGGTCCCGATGGGGCGTGGGCGGCGCCGGCCCTTCCCGCTTAAGCGGAAGCAAGCGCGCTGTCGGCGCCAGGCGTGTTAGTCTCACAGCAGCGCGTTGTTGCCGGGAACCCGATGATCTCAGCGGAGAACCGCGATCCGAAGGACGGCGGGATGCGGATCGCCGACAGGATCGCTGCGCTCCGTTCCCGGCTCGCCGCGGTGCCGATCTTTTTCCGCTACGCCCTGCACCGCTTCAACCGCGACGGCTGCTTTGCCGCATCGAGCGCGCTCAGCTACATGACGCTGGTTTCGCTGGTGCCGCTCGGCGTGATCGTGCTCGGCATCCTGTCGGTCTTCCCGAGCTTCTCCGGCGCCCGGCAGCAGCTGCTCGGCTTTGTTTTTCGCAATTTCGTGCCGCAGATCAGTGAGCAGGCGGCGTGGTGGTTCGAGTATTTCGCGTCGTCGGCGGCGCAGGCGACCGCGATCGGCATCATCGGCATCGCCGGCAGCGGCGTCCTCCTGCTGATCACCGTCGAAGACCAGCTGAACGCGCTGTGGCGGGTGACGACGTCGCGGCCCTGGGGGCAGCGTATCCTCGCCTACTGGACGCTGTTGACCTTGGGGCCGCTGTTGATCGGCACGAGCCTGACGCTGTCGACGCTGTTCGACACCGCCGCCCGGCGCGCCGGCCTCAACCCGGAGGCGATCGCCCAGTTCACCAACTCGTGGCCGCATTTTCTCGCCCGCTTCGTGCCGTTCCTCCTGGAGATGATGTTCTGCACGCTGCTCTATTGCACCATCCCGAACTGCTCGGTGCGCTGGCGCGACGGCCTCATCGGCGCCGCCGTCGCCGCCGCCGCAATCGAGATCCTGAAAATCGGCTTCGTCTTCTACATCGGCACGGTTTCGTCCTATCAGACGGTCTACGGCGCAATCGCCGCCATCCCGATCTTTCTGCTGTGGATGTACGTGTCGTGGATGGCGGTGCTGCTCGGCGCCGTGGTGGCGGCAAATCTGCCGACCTGGCGGGTCGACGAGCGGCTGGCGCATGTCAGCGGCGGCGGCGTGCGGCTGGGCTTTGCGCTCGCGCTGATCGCGGCGCTGGCGCAGGCGCAGGGGCGCGGCGCCGTCTGCCATACCGTCACGCTGGCGCGCGAGCTGGGGGTGGCGCGGTCGGTGATCGACGAGCACTTGCAGACGCTGGCGCGCGCCGGCTTCACGGCGCAGACGCAGGATGGCGGCTGGGTATTGGCGTGGAACCCGGAAAGCGCGACGCTCAACGACCTCTATCTCGCGCTCGGGCTGCCGCTCGCCGGCAGCTGGCTGGCGCGGCCGTTGGCGCCGTGGCAGGCGCAGGTGGCGCCGGCGATGGAGCGCGTCGTCAAGGCCGAGGCGGCGGCGATGCGCGTCACCTTGGCCGCCCTGTTGGCCGAGGTCCGCCCGGCGACGTCACCGCCGATCAGGGCGGTTGCCGAGCGGCGCGCCTCGGAGTAGGGAACCCGCGGGTCGTATCGCCAGCATGGTCGAGGCGCCAACGCCATGACAAATGCCGCCAACACAAATGACGCCATGACGGATGACATCGCCGAGATCGAGCCGTTTGCGCCGTTCGCGCGCTGGTACGCGCTGGCGCAGGAGAACGAGAATCTGGCCGAGACGATGACGCTGGCGACGGCGACGCGCGACGGTCGGCCGTCACTGCGGGCGGTGCTGCTGCGCGGCGTCGACGACCGCGGCTTTGTCTTCTACACCAACCTCGAAAGCAGGAAGGCGCTGGAGCTGATCGACAACCCGCTGGCCGCGCTCTGCTTCCACTGGAAGTCCCTGGCCCGCCAGGTGCGCGTCGAGGGCGGCGTCAGCCCGGTCTCCGACCGCGAGGCCGACGCCTATTTCGCCAGCCGGCCGCGCGAGAGCCAGATCGGCGCCTGGGCGTCGGACCAGTCGCGCCCGCTCGCGGAGCGGGCCGAGCTGGAGCGGCGGTTTGCCGAGTTCGGACGCCGCTACGACGCCGCGCCGGCGGTGCCGCGGCCGGGCAACTGGTCGGGGTTTCGGGTCATGCCGGAGCGCGTCGAGTTCTGGCAGGAGCGGCCGCACCGGCTGCACGACCGGGTGGTGTTCGTGCGCGACGGCGCCGGCTGGCGCAAGGGCCGCCTGTTTCCGTGAACCATCCATTCAGCATGCCGTCGCTCGGTCCGCCGACCGTGAACCCGGTGCTGGCGCGGCAACTGCGGGTGCGCGCCACCTACGCCTCGCTGGCGGTCGCGCTCGTCCTGATCGCGCTCAAATTCGCCGCGTGGATCGGCACCGGCTCGGTGGCGCTGTTGTCGTCGCTGGTCGACTCGCTGGTCGATGCCGTCGCCTCGCTGGTCAATTTTGTCGCCGTGCGGCATGCCTCTACCCCGGCCGACCGCGAACACCGCTTCGGCCACGGCAAGGCAGAGCCGCTGGCGGCGCTCGGCCAGTCTGCCTTCCTGATCGGCAGCGCGATGCTGCTGATGGCGGAGGCGATCCGCCGCCTCGTCGAGCCGCAGCCGGTTGTCAATCCGCCGGCCGGCATCGCCGTAATGCTGGTCTCGACCGTCGTGACCGTTGTGCTCGTCCTCTATCAGCGGCACGTCGTCGCGCAGACCGGCTCACTGGCGGTCGGCGCCGACGAGTTGCACTACCGCGGCGATGTTGTTCTCAACCTCGCTGTCACCGCGACGTTGCTGGCCGGGCATTGGCTGGCGGTGCCGTTGCTCGACCCGCTGTTCGGCGGCGCCGTCGGGGTGTGGATCATCTATAGCGCCGTCAAGATCGCCAGGCTGTCGCTGACGCAGCTGATGGACCGCGAGCTGCCGGACGGCGAACGCGCCCGCATCCGCGCCGTCGCCGAGGGCCATCCCGAGGTCAAGGCGGTGCACGACATCCGCACCCGCGTCGCCGGCCCGACCGCCTTCATCCAGCTGCACATCGAGATGGACGGCGCAATGAACCTGCTGCAGGCGCACGAGATCTCCGACGATGTCGAGGCGCGGCTGCAGGCGGCCTTTCCGCACGCCGAAATCATCATCCACGAGGATCCGGCCGGGATCGAGGAGCGCGTGGCATTCCCGGCGCGCAGCGCGGCGCCGTAGCGCGGCATCCACTCAAGTCCGTCACCCCCGCGAAAAGCGAAAACGCTTTCGCGGGAATGACGACCTCGTTTGCGGGGTAGCGCTGTTGCCTGACACCACCGAAAAGAGTGGTTTCCAGGAAGCGGCAGCGGCGGCATTCTGACGCCATAAGGGCAAAGCCGCGCAGCGGCAATCCGGGGGGAGACGACATGCCAACAGCATGGCAACTGGCGGCGGGCCTGGCGGCGCTGCTCGGGCTGACCCTGCCGGCGAACGCCGCCGATGCCCCGAAACACGGCGGCACCTTGACCTACGTCATCCCCGCCGACGCGCCGCCGAGCTTTGACGGCCACAAGGAAAGCACCTACGCCACGGTGCACGCCTTCGCGCCGTTCTACAGCCATCTGGTGCGGATCAACCCGGACAACCCGGCTTCGACCACCGACATCGTCTGCGATCTCTGCACCGCCGTGCCGCAGCCGACCGACGGCGGCAAGACCTGGACCTTCAAGATCCGCGGTGACGGGAAGTTCCATGACGGCTCGCCCGTGACCGCCGCCGACATTGCCGCCACGTTCCAGGCCATCGTCTTTCCGCCGAAGGGCGTGTTAAGCGCCCGCGCCAGCAATTTCCTGATGGTCGACAAGATCGAGGCGCCGGATGCCTCAACCGTCGTTTTCCGGCTGAAGTTCCCGACCGCCGCCTTCCTCACCGCCCTCGCCAGCCCGTTCAACTGGGTTTACGAGAAGGCGATCCTCGACAAGGACCCGCACTGGTACGAGAAAAATGTGATGGGGTCCGGTCCCTTCAAATTCGCCGGCTACGAGACCGGTCAGGAAGTGAAGGGCGTCCGCAACCCCGATTACTACGACAAGAACCTGCCCTATCTGGACGGCTTTGTCGGCATCTTCGCGCCGAAGCAGGCGACCCGCGTCGAGGCGATCCGCAGCGACCGCGCAGCCATCGAGTTCCGCGGCATGCCTCCCTCGGCGCGCGACGAACTGGTGCACGCCCTCGGCGACAAGATCACCGTGCAGGAGGGCGATTGGAACGTCGCCAGCGCCGTCACCTTCAACCATCAGCGCAAGCCGTTCGACGATGCGCGGGTGCGGCGCGCCCTGTCCCTGGCGCTCGATCGCTGGGGCAGCGCCGAGGCGCTATCGAAGATCGCCATCGTCAAGACAGTCGGCGGCTTCGTCTTCCCGGAATCGCCGCTGGCGGCGACCAAGGATGAATTGCAGAAGGTGGCCGGCTACTGGCCCGACATCGAGAAGTCGCGGGCCGAGGCGCACCGCCTCTTGAAGGAGGCCGGCGCCGAGGGGATGTCGTTCGAGCTGCTCAACCGCAACGTGGACCAGCCGTACAAATACGTCGCCGCCTGGCTGATCGACCAGTGGAGCAAGATCGGCTTGCACGTGACGCAGAAGGTGGCGCCGAGCGGCCCATGGTTCGACGCGATGCGGCGCGGCCAGTTCGACGTCGTCGTCGAGGCGCCGGGCTACGGCAACGTCAACCCGCCGCTCGACGTGCAGAAGGTACTGCCCGGCTCGATCGACGGCGAGAATTACGGCCACTACGAGGATCAGCACGAGGTCGATCTCTACAACACGATGCTGCACGAGACCGACCCGCAGAAGCAGCGCGCCGCGATGCGCATCTTCGAGAACTACGTGCTCGATGAACAGGCGCACATGATCTGGGCGATGTGGTGGCACCGCATCGTCCCCTACCGCTCCTACCTGAAGGGCTTCAAGATCGCCCCGACGCACTTCATCAACATGGATCTGGCCCGGCTCTGGCTCGACAAATGACGATCATGGGGAAACAGATGAACATTCTGGCGCAAATCACAGCAGAGTTCCCGGCGAAGGCCGGAATCCATTCTTCAGCCGCCGCGAAGCCTGCCCGATGGATCCCGGCCTTCGCTGGGATCTGGGTCGCGGCAGCTTGGCTCTTCAGCGGAACACCGGCGGCGGCCGATGAAACGCCCAAGCACGGTGGCATCCTGACCTATGTCATCCCCGCCGACTCGCCGCCGAGCTTCGATGGGCATCGCGAGGAGACCTACGCGACGATCCACTCGATCGCGCCGTTTTACAGCGTCCTGATCCGCGCCAACCCGATGAACCCGGGCGACAGCAGCGATCTCGTCTGCGACCTCTGCACCGAAATGCCGAAGCCGGCTGACGGCGGCAAGACCTACACCTTCAAGATCCGCGACGGCGTCAAGTTCCACAACGGCGACAAGCTTACCGCCGCCGACGTCGCGGCCAGCTGGAACGAGATCGTTTTTCCGCCGCAGGGTGTCTTGAGCGCCCGTCGCGGCAATTTCCCGATGGTGGACAAGATCGAGGCGCCCGACCCAACGACGGTCGTCTTCCACCTGAAATTCGCCACCGATGCGTTCCTGCCGGCGCTCGCCGACCCCTACGCCTTCATCTATCAGAAAACGCAGATCGACAAGGATCCCCACTGGTACGAGAAGAAGGTCAACGGCTCGGGGCCCTTCAAGTTCGTCAGCTACGAGACCGGCCAGTCGATCGTCGGCGAACGCAACGCCGATTATTACCACAAGGGACTGCCTTACCTTGACGGATTCAAGGGGATCTTTGCCGACAAGCAGGTGACGCGGGTCGAGGCAATCCGCAGCGACCGCGCCGCGATCGAGTTCCGCGGTTTTCCGCCGACCGTGCGCGACGAACTGACAAAGGCACTCGGCGACAAGATCACGGTCCAAGAGAGCGACTGGAACTGCGGCGGCATCGTCACAATCAACCACAAGCGGAAGCCGTTCGACGACGTCCGGGTGCGCCGCGCCTTGACCTTGGCGATCGACCGCTGGGGCACCGCACCCGACCTGTCGAAGATCGCGATCGTCCGCACCGTCGGCGGCGTCGTCTATCCGGGCTCGCCGCTTGCCGCCAACAAGGACGAATTGTCGAGCCTCGCCGGCTACGGGCCGGACATCGAGAAATCGCGCGCCGAGGCGCGGCGGCTCCTGAAAGAAGCCGGCGCCGAGGGTCTGACGTTCGAGCTCAACAACCGCACCGTCGACCAGCCGTACAAGTATTATGGGCTGTGGCTGATCGACCAGTGGAGCAAGATCGGCCTCCACGTCAGCCAGAAGGTGCTGCCGACCGGACCGTGGTTCCAGGCGCTGCGCGACGGCAACTTCGCCCTGTCGACGGAGGGGAACTGCCAGAACGTGGTCAACCCGCTCGCCGACGTCGCCAAATACCTGCCGCATACGGTGTCATCGTCGAACTACGGCAATTTCGAGGACCAGACCGAGGTCGACATCTACAACAAGATGCTGCGGGAAACCGACAAACCGCAGCAGCGGGCATTGATGCGCCAGTTCGAAACGCGCGTGCTCAGCGATCAGGTGCACTCGATCTACCTCTTGTGGTGGCGGCGGATCGTGCCCCACCGCTCTTACGTCAAGGGGTGGAAGATCGGCCCCAGCCATTACGTCAACCAGGACCTCGGCACGGTCTGGCTGGACAAGTAGCGCCGCCCTCGCCCATGTGCGCCGGGATTGCTTCGCTTCGCTCGCAATGACGGCCTTCATATCGGTTGTCATTGCGAGGAGCCCCCGGGGTCGGCACAAGTGTCGCCCGAGGGTGAACTCCGCGACGAAGCAATCCAGTGCAGGATCCGCCGGCACCCGCTTTAGGGCAGCTGGCATGACCTTTTGACAATTGGCCTCGAGCGCCGAGCGGGGATTAATTACGGCCGCCAAGCGACTGGGGGAGAGAGGGCATCATGACATTCGGGTTGCGGTATATGGCGGCGCTGGGGGCGCTCCTTCTGTTGGCCGCGCCGGCGGGTGCCGCGGATACGCCGAAGCGCGGCGGCACGCTCACCTACATGATCCCGGCCGACGCGCCGCCGACCTTCGACGGCCACCGCGAGACGACCTACGCGACGGTCCATTCGGTGGCGCCGTACTACAGCGTCCTGATCCGCATCAACCCGGACAATCCGAGCTCGACGACGGATTTCGTGTGCGATTTATGCACCGAGATGCCGAAGCCGACCGACGGCGGCAAGACCTACACCTTCAAGATCCGCGACGGCGTCAAGTTTCACAACGGCGATCCCTTGACCGCCGAGGACGTCGCCAAGAGCCTGCAGATGATCGCCTTTCCGCCGAAGGGGATCCTCAGCCCGCGCTCCTCCGAATTCGAGATGGTGGACAAGATCGAGGCGCCCGACCCGCACACCGTCGTCATCCGGTTGAAATTCGCAACCACCGCCTTCCTGCCGGCCCTCGCCGACCCGTTTGCGTTCATCTACGACAAGAAGATCCTCGAGAAGGACCCCCACTGGTTCGAGAAGAACGTCATGGGGTCGGGGCCGTTCAAGATGGTCAATTACGAGGCCGGGCAGTCGATCACCGGCGAGCGCAACCCCGATTACTACCACAAGGGGCAGCCCTACCTGGACAAGATCGTCGGCATCTATGCGCCGAAGCAGGCCACCCGTGTCGACGCGATCCGCAGCGACCGCGCCGCCATCGAATTTCGCGGCCTGCCGCCGGCGGCGCGCGACCAATTGAAGAACTCGCTTGGCGACAAGATCGCCGTGCAGGAGAGCGACTGGAATTGCGGCAGCGTCGTCACGATCAATCACGCCAAGAAGCCGTTTGACGACGTCCGCGTGCGCCGCGCGCTGACGCTGGCGATCGACCGCTGGGGCGGCGCGCCGGCGTTGTCGAAGATCGCCAACGTCCACACCGTCGGCAGCATCATCTTCCCGGCCGATCCGCTGGCGCCCAGCAAGGAGGAGCTGCACGAGGTGGCCGGGTTCTGGCCCGACATCAACAAGTCGCGCGAGGAAGCGAAGCGCCTCTTAAAGGAGGCCGGGGCCGAAAACCTGAGCTTCGAGCTGCTCAACCGCGACGTCGACCAGCCCTACAAATATGTCGGGATCTGGCTGGCCGACCAATGGAGCAAGATCGGCGTGAAGGTGACGCAAAGGGTGATGCCGAGCGGGCCGTGGATCGCCGCCGAACGCGCCGGCGACTTCACCGTCGTGCTGCAGGCCAACTGCCACAGTGTCGTCAACCCGCTGGTCGACGTGCAGCCCTACCTGTCGTCCTCGGTCAGCAAGCAGAACTACGGCAATTACGAGGATTCGAAAGAGCAGGAGCTCTATGAGGAGGCCCTGCACGAGACCGACCCGGCCAAGCAGAAACAGGTGATGTTCCAGTTCGCCAAGCACGTGATGGACACCGAGGCCCACAAGCTGATGATCCTGTGGTGGCAGCGGATCGTGCCGTACCGCTCCTACGTCAAGGGCTGGAAGATCAGCCCCAGCCATTACATCAACCAGGACCTGGCGAACATCTGGCTCGACAAGTAATGAGTACGTCAGGTTGGCGCCGGGTTGACAAGACCGGCGGCAACCTGCTTGATCCACGACGTTCCGGACCGACGGCCGCCTCGAGGGGCAACTCGGCGGTCCGGGATGCCGTACCAAACGCGCGCAACGGCCGGCAACGGCCGTTACGACAAGAACGCCGGGAACGGGAGGAAGGACAGCGGGTAGGACCGTAGCGCGGTCCGCCTGCCAAAGAGCCGGTTAGACGCAGGCACAAACAGGAATGTACCGCTACATCATCAACCGCATCCTGCTGGTCATCCCGACCCTGTTCGGGGCGGCGACGCTGGTCTTCATCCTGATGCGCCTGATCCCGGGCGACATCTGCCTGGTGCGGCTGGGTTCCGGCGGCACCAGCTTCACCACCGAGGCGCTCAACGCCTGCCATGCCGAGATCGGCATCGATCGGCCGTGGATCGTGCAATACCTCGATTTCCTGTGGGGTTTGGTGCGCCTCGACCCGGGGATCTCGATGTGGTCCGGCAAGCCGGTCGTCGTCGAGATCGCGACCCGCTTCCCGATCTCGCTCGAGGTCGCGTTGGTGGCGACGGTGCTGGCCGTGGTGATCGCCATCCCGCTCGGCACGATCTCGGCGCTGAAGCAGAACAGCTGGATCGATCTGGCGGTGCGCAGCTTCTCGATCGCCGGGTTGGCGACGCCGTCGTTCTGGCTCGGCATCGTCTCGATCCTGATCGTGCTCGACCTGACGCAGGCGTTGACCGGCATCCCTTGGATGCCGCCCATCGACTACGTGCCGCTGTGGCAGGACCCGATCCGCAACCTGTCGATCGTCATGCTGCCGGCGCTGACCATCGGCTACCGCTACTCGGCGGTGTCGATGCGGATGACGCGCTCGGCGATGCTCGAAGTGTTGCGCGAGGACTATATCCGCACCGCCCGCGCCAAGGGATTGGTACGGCGGCTGATCATCAACCGGCACGCCTTGAAGAACGCGATGCTGCCGGTCGTCACGGTAATCGGCATTGAATTCGCTTTCCTGATCGGCGGCCTCGTCGTCACCGAGCAGGTGTTCAACCTCAACGGCATCGGCCGGCTGATGGTCTTGTCGGTGTCGAACCAGGACTACACGCTGACGCAGGCGCTGGTGATGCTGGTGGTGACGATCGCGGTGTTGAGTAACCTCGTCGTCGACCTGCTTTACGCCTGGCTCGACCCCCGCATTTCGCTGGCTTGATCTGGCTAGCTTGATCCGTTCGCCGAAAGGGCCCGACCCATGGCTGTCCTCGAACAGACCCCCAACAGCGCCGCCGTCCTGGTCGACGAGCATGGCCTTGTGCCTCGCGGCCCCATCGCCGCCACCTGGGCGTTCTTGCGGCGCCAGCCGGTCGGCGCACTCGGCATGGTGCTGGTGCTGATCTTCGGGCTCGCCGGCATCTTCGCCGACTGGATCGCCCCCTACAACCCGACCGCCAACGATTTCGCCGCGATGACGGAGGCGCCGAGTTGGGCGCATTGGCTCGGCACTGATCAGCTCGGCCGCGACATCCTGTCCCGCATCCTGTTCGGCGCGCGCACCGCCTTTATCGTCGGTCTGTCATCATCGCTGGTCGGCGGTCTCTTCGGCCTCGTGATCGGGGTGGGCAGCGCTTATTTCGGCGGCCAGATCGACCTGTGGCTGCAGCGGGTGCTCGACATCGTAATGTCGTTCCCGCTGATCATCATGGCATTAGCCGTCGTCTCGATCTTCGGTACCGGCGTCGAGAACGTCATCATCGCAATCACGATCCCGCTGATCCCGCGCTGCTCCCGCATCGTCCGCTCCTCGGCGCTAGCGATCCGGGAAGTTCCCTATGTCGACGCGGCGCGCGCTCTCGGCTATGGCCACACGCGGATCATCCTGCATCACATGGTGCCGAACGTGATGGGGCCGTTTCTCGTCATCGTCACCGCCTTTGTCGGGCAGGCGATCCTGGCCGAGGCGTCGCTTTCCTATCTCGGCCTCGGGGTGCAGGAGCCGGTGCCGGCCTGGGGGCTGATGCTGCAGGGCGGCGCCGAGGAATACGCGACGACGGCGCCGTGGATCGCGATCTTCCCGGGCCTCGCGATCATGCTGACGGTGTTCGGCATCAACCTCTTCGGCGACTCGCTGCGCGACGTCCTCGACCCCAAGCTGCGCGACCGCTGAAGTTTCGGACAGCGCCTCGGGAACTCCGCGCCGGCGAGGGCATTTGATCGGCAACAGGAGCCGATCATGATCACCGGCATGAAACTCACCCTTGCGACAGCGCTGGCCGCCGCCGCCCTCGCCGCTGCCGCAGCATCGGCACAGCAGCGCACCGCGACCCCGACGAATTCGCGGGTCGCCACCGTCAACGCCTGCGACAGCGAGCAGAAGCAGCAGCAGGTGCTGCAGAGCAACGGCGCCTACCTGCCGGACGGCTGCCGCAAGATCACCGTGACCCGCCTCGATTCGCCGGCCGGGGCGCTGTGCCTGATGGATTTCGCGCCGGGCAAGCAAGGAATTCTCGGCGAGATCCGCAGCGCCGCCACCAACACCCAATGGTGGCTGCCCTGCTCGGCGCTGCACGCTCCTTAAATCGGATAATCTCACGATCAGCGGCTTGACGACGGCGACCCCGCTGCCCGGAACACGCGGCCGCCGGTCAGCGGACAGGGCGCCCCGGTCGTCGTCGGCAGGCTCAACGGCAGGCCGCGCAGCGACCGCACCGCGAGATAGGCAAAGGCCTGCGCCTCCAGCGCATCGCCGTCCCACCCGGCGGCTTCGACGGGCAGGACCCGCGAAACCGGCGCGAGATGGCGGCGAAGTGCCGCCATCAACGCCGGATTGTGTCGGCCGCCGCCGCACACCAGCCACTCGCGCGGCGCTGTCGGCAGGTGCGGCAATGCCGCCGCTACCGCCGCCGCGGTCATCTCGGTCAAGGTCGCGGCGCCGTCGGCGGCGCCGAGTCCGTCCGGCAGCAGCGCCGCGAACGCGTCGCGGTCGAGCGATTTTGGCGGCGCTTTTTTGAAATAGGGGTGCGCCAGAAAGCGCCCGACATGCGCCGCCGAGACCTGCCCGGCGAGCGCCAGCCGCCCGTCGAAATCGGCGGCCTGCCCGGTGTGACGGCGCGCCCAGTCGTCGATCAGCGCGTTGCCGGGGCCGGTGTCGAAGGCGAGGATGTCCTCCGCGCGTTCCCCGATCCAGGTGAGATTGCCGACGCCGCCGAGGTTGAGGAAGGCCAGCGGCTTCGCGCGATCGGCGGCGAGCGCGGCGTGGTAGAGCGGCGCCAAAGGCGCGCCCTCGCCGCCGCCGATGACGTCGGCGCTGCGAAAATCGGCAACGACATCGACGCCGACGAGCATTGCCAGCAGCGCCCCATCACCGATCTGCCAGGTACGGCGCTCCTCGGGCCGGTGCAGGATCGTGTGACCGTGAAACCCGACCAGGTCGACCGCGATCTCGGGATGCCGGCGGCGGAACTCGGCCACCGCCGCGGCATGCAGCCGCGTCAGCTCGTCCTCGACCGCCGCGATCAGGGCTGCTGGTGCCGCCGCGCCGAGGACGCTGCGCAGCCCCTCGCGAAAATCCTCCGTGTAGGGCAGCGTCAACCCCGGCCCGGCCAGAACCTGCCGCTCGCCGTCGGTGACGATGGCGGCGATGTCGATGCCGTCCAGCGAGGTGCCGCTCATCAGCCCCAAGGCCTGCCGCAAACCGGCATGCCGCAGATTTACCGGCTGATTTGTGCTAGATAACACCGCCATGCCGCTCGACATCCCGCAGCCCCGCTCCGCCTTCCTCGCCGCAGCGCAAGAGCGCGGCTACATCCATCAATGCACCGACGCCGCGGCGCTCGACGCGCGCCTCCAGGCGGGGCCGGTCGTCGCTTATATCGGCTACGACTGCACCGCCGACAGCCTGCACATCGGCAACCTGACCGGCATCATGCTGCTGCGCCTGTTCCAGCAAAGCGGCCACAAGCCGATCGTGCTGATGGGCGGCGGCACCACCAAGATCGGCGATCCCTCGGGCAAGGACGAGAGCCGCCAGCTGCTCGACGACGCGCAGATCGCTCGCAACATGGCCGGCATCCGCCAGGTGTTCGCCAAGTTCCTCGCCTTTGGCGACGGCCCGACCGACGCCGTCATGGTCAACAACGCCGATTGGCTCGACGAATTGCGCTACATCCCGCTGCTGCGCGACGTCGGCCGGCATTTCTCGGTCAACCGCATGTTGACACAGGACAGCGTGCGTCTGCGCCTCGACCGCGACCAGCCGCTGTCGTTCCTCGAATTCAACTACCTGATCCTGCAGGCTTATGACTTCGTCGAACTGGCCCGGCGGTATGGCTGCGTCCTGCAGATGGGAGGCTCCGACCAGTGGGGCAACATCATCGCCGGCGTCGAATTGGGGCGGCGCAGCGACGGACGCACGCTGTTCGGCCTGACGACGCCGCTCGTCACCACCGCCTCGGGCGCCAAGATGGGGAAGACCGCGCAGGGCGCCGTATGGCTCAACGCCGAGCGCCTCTCGCCCTACGACTACTGGCAATTCTGGCGCAACACCGAGGACGACGACGTCGCCCGCTTTCTGCACCTCTTCACCGAATTGCCGCTGCCTGAGATCGCCCGGCTGGAGCGGCTCGCCGACGCCGAGATAAACGAGGCGAAGAAGGTCCTGGCGACCGAGGCGACCGCGCTGGCGCATGGCCGCGCCGCCGCCGACGCGGCCGCCGAGACCGCCCGCAGCGTCTTCGAGGCCGGCGGGGCAGGCGAGGCCTTGCCGCAGGTGGCGGTGCCGCGCGCCGCGCTGGAGCGCAGCCTGCCGGCGTTCGAATTGTTTGTGCGGGCCGGGCTGGCGGCATCGAACGGCGAGGCGCGGCGGCTGATCAAGGGTGGCGGCGCGCGCATCAACGACACCGTCGTCGGCGGCGAATTGCAGCCCGTCTCGCTTGCCGATGTCGATGCCGACGGCCACATCAAGCTCAGCGCCGGCCGCAAGCGCCACGCCCTGGTGCGGCCGGAATAGCGACCCGGCGGCAGCGGCCAATCAGCACGACCGCTTGTGCTGCAACCCTCTTATGCGTCACCCGGTCGCGCCGCTGTCGCGTGCGCGGCGAATCCTTGTCACGCGGGCGGTTTGCCCGCCAGAGCCGCAGACACTCCCCAGCCAAGTCGCGTGCGCGGCGAATCCTTGTCACGCGGGCGGTGGCCACCCATACTGAGGCGACATGCGCCGTCAATCGACAGATTCCGTTTTCGCCGCCGAACCGGCCGCACCGATGCGCTCGTGCGACCATCCCGGTTGCGAGGCGGGTGGGGATTTTCGCGCACCGCGGTCGCGGCTCGAACTGAACTGTTACTACTGGTTCTGCCTCGAACACGTGCGCGCCTATAACAGCGCCTGGAACTACTACGCCGGGATGAACGACACCGAGATCGAGGCCGAGATCCGCCGCGACACGGTTTGGCAGCGGCCGAGTTGGCGGCTCGGCGAGCGGCACGGCCCCGGGCCCTCGATCCGCGACCATTTCGGCGTCTATGAAGGCAACGGGGCCAGCAATGGTAACGGCAACGGCCGCCGCGAGCGGCAGCGCGAGGCGCATGGCGGCAATGGCGCCAACGGCGCTGGGTCTATGGCACGCGCCGCCTCGGCGCGCGAGCAGGCGCTCGCCGTCTTCGACCTCGAACCGCCGCTCACCCAGCTGCGCCTCAAGGCGCGCTACAAGGTGCTCGTCAAGCAGCACCACCCCGACGCCCATGGCGGCGACAAGGCTGCCGAGGAGAAGCTGAAGATCATCAACCAGGCCTACGCGACCCTGAAGGCCAGCTACTGCAACTGAGCCCTATCTGAGCCCTAACTGAGTCTCTGGGGACCCGCCGGTCGAACCTTTCCCACCGCAAAACCAGGAAGCAGCAGCAGCGATGCCAACCGTTCAGCAAGCGGCAGACGTTCCGACGCCGCAAGGTTTGCCCGACATCAAGATCTCGGTGCGCCAGACGTTCGGGATCGACAGCGACCTCGAAGTGCCGGCGTTCAGCCAGCCGAGCGAGCACGTGCCCGATATCGACGAGGCCTATCGGTTCGACCACGACACGACTCTGGCGATCCTGGCCGGCTTCGCCTTCAACCGCCGCGTCATGATCTGCGGCTATCACGGCACCGGCAAGTCGACGCATGTCGAGCAGGTCGCCTCGCGCCTCA
>JBLMXS010000349.1:0-16553 GCA_050257895.1 Thiohalocapsa sp. | reverse complement strand
GACTCGGCCAGCGCCGGCCCCATCCGCTGCCCGGGCAAGGCGCGCACCAGCGCATCGTGGATCGCGTACATCATGCCGAACGGGGTGATCTGCGGCGGCGCCTGCGAGGGGTCGAACCACGCAGGCGAGATCGTCACATGCCAGGCGATGGTGATCTTGCCGGCGGGAGCGGCGTCGGCGGCGAGCACGGTAGGCGCGCGCAGCACCGCCGGGGCGGCGAGCAGCGAGCCGACGATGGTGCGCCGCGACGGACGAAACCCGAACCCTGTCATGTGCCGTTTCCTCCCGCTTCGAACTCTGCATGCTCGGCGCCGCCAACATGACGGGCAGCGCGGCGACGCGTCAAGCGCGCGGCGGTTTAGAAGCCATAGCCCTAGCGGTTGAGCCAGCGGCGGGCGAAGCCGAGCAGCCCCTGCGGCATGAAGATGACCATCGCGATGAAAATGACGCCGACCGGGATCAGGTAGAATTCGGTGAAGAAGCGCGACAGCGCCTCGCGCAGCAAAAGGAAGAAGGCCGCGCCGATGATCGGCCCGACCAGCGTGCCGATACCGCCGATGACGTTGTAGATGACGGTCTCCCCCGAGACGAGAAAGAACACGAAATCGGGTGCGGCGAACTCGTTCTGGAGAGCGTAAAGGACGCCGGCGAGCCCGGCGAACAGCCCGGACAGCATCACCGCGACGATCTTGTAGCGCTCGACCGGATAGCCGACGGCGCGGGTGCGCGCCTCGTTCTCGCGAATCGACTGCAGCACCATGCCGAACGGCGACTGCATGATATGCCGCAGCAGGAGATAGGACCCGAGCACGACCGCCAGCACGAACCAGTGCAGGACGCTCGGCGTCAAGCGGACCGCAAACAGGCCGGGGATGCCTAGAGCGGGTCGGCTGAAGGTCAGCCCGTTCTCGCCGCCGGTCACCGCCGTCCAAGTGAAAATGATGACGTAAAAGATCTGCGAGAAGATCAGCGTCGTGATCGCGAAATAAATGTCGCGCAGACGGGTCGAAAAATAGGCGACAAAGGCGGCGACGCCGGCCGCGCCAATGAGCCCGTAGAGCAGCGCCAGCCACAGGTTCGGGGGCCGTGTCGTGAGCAGCGCCGCGGCGGCGCCGTACATCCCGAGCCCGAAAAACGCCGAATGGCCGAACGAGACGAGTCCCGTGTAGCCGATCAGGATGTCGGACGACATCGCCAGCAGGCCCCAGATCAGGATCTCGGTCAGAAAGCGGCGCCAGAAGGGCGGCAATACCAGCGGCGCCACCGCCAATAGCGCGACGACGACCACGAGGCCGACCCAGAACAGGACGGCGTGCTGCCGCACTCTCATTTCGGGGTCGGGACGAAGAGGCCGGTCGGCCGGAACAAGAGGGTCAGGATCAGGACGACAAACGACACGATCACCGCCTGCGCCGGGCTGACCCACAACGCGGCGTAGGCTTCCAGCAGGCTGATGAAGATCGCCGCGAGGATCGAGCCGCCGAGATTGCCCATGCCGCCGACCACAACGACGATAAAAGCCCGCAGCACCCAGTCGGCGCCCATCGAGTAGTTGACCCCGACCAGCGGCCCGAACAGGACGCCGCTCGCCGCCGCCATGCCGGAGCCGATCGCAAATACGCTCATCAGCACCCACGGCACCGGGATGCCCATCGCCGCCGCCATGATGCGGTCCTGCGTCGTGGCGCGGATCCAGATGCCGTAGGTGCCGAATTTGAGGAACAGCCACAGCCCGGCGATGATCGCCGCCGCGAGACCGGCGATGACCAGGCGGTACCACGGATATTGCAGGTAGAACAGCTCGAAATGGCCGGTGAGCGGTTCCTGGATCTTGCGTGCCACCGGCCCGAACTGCCACAGCGCGTAATTCTGCAGCACCAGCGAGACGCCGAACGTCGCCAGGATCGTCGTCAGCGGATCGCGCCCGAGCAGCGGCCGCAGCGTCACCAGGTAGATCATCGCCCCGAGCAGCCCCACCAGCACGCTCGCCGACACCAGCGCGACCCAGAAGCTGCCGGTCGCCCCCAACGTCAGGACGCCGACATAGGCGCCAAGCATGAACAATTCGCCATGCGCGAAATTGACGACGTCCATGATCCCGAAGATCAGCGTCAGACCGGAGGCCACCAGCGCCAGGATCATCCCGGTGACGATGCCGTTCAGCGTCTGGATCAAGAGCTGGTCGAACGGCACGGCGTGCAGCAGCTCCATGGCTAGCGCTTCCGGCACGTGGCCCCTCTCCCGCATTGCGGGAGAGGGAGGGGCCCAACCCGCAGGGTTGGGAGGGTGAGGGCGAGTCCGGCAAGCTCTCTGGAATCCGCCCCCGCACCCCAACCCTCTCCCCCGATGGGGGAGAGGGGGGTGCTCTCGGCCGGACTGCAATACATTGCGCTACACCCCCATGTACCGGCGGATCGGCGCGTCGTCGTCGCGCAACGCGGCGGCTGGGGCGTGGTGGCGCACCACCCCCTTCTCGATCAAATAGATCCGGGAGCTCGCCGCCAGCGTCAGCGGCACATTCTGCTCGACGAGCAGCACCGCAACGCCGTCGCCGCGCAAGACGTCGATGATGTGGCCGATCTGCGACACCATGCGGGGCATCAGTCCCTCGGTCGGCTCGTCGAGCAGGATGATCTTCGGCTCCAGCATCATCGCGCGGGCGATCGCCAGCATCTGCTGCTCGCCGCCCGACAACGTGCCGCCGGGCTGATTGCGCCGCTCCGCCAGCACCGGGAAATAGCCGTACGCCTTGTCGAGCAGCGCCTCTTTCCTGGCCTTGCTGACGCCGTGCCGGTCGAGCCCGGTGCGCAAATTCTCCGAGACCGTCAGCAGGCGGAAGATGCGGCGGTCTTCCGGCACGTAGGCGATGCCGAGCCGCGCCAGCCGGTGCGCCGGCAGCCCGGCCGTCGCGCGGCCGTCGAAGGTGACGCGACCGGCGCTCGGCGGCACCAGCCCGGCGATCGCCTTCAGCGTCGTGCTCTTGCCGACGCCGTTCCTGCCAAGGAGCCCCACCACCTCGCCGGGGCCGACCGCCAGCGAGATGCCATGCAGGATGTGGCTCTTGCCGTAATACGTATGGATGTCCTCGACCTGCAGCAGCGCGGTCATCGCAGATCCGCCGGCCGCCTGCAGCAACGGGATTGCTTCGTCGCTGCGCTCCTTGCAATGACGTTGATTTTCCCGTCATTGCGAGTGCAGCGAACCAAACTCATGGCGACGTCGCGAGTCATGTCTTCAGGTACACTTCGAGAACGCGGGGGTTCTCCTGGATTTCGGCGGGGGTGCCTTCGGCCAGGATCTCGCCGTAATCGAGCACCGTGATGCGCTCGGCCAGCTCCATCACGACCTGCATGTCGTGCTCGACGACGAGGATCGTCAGGCCGCGGCGGATTCGGCGGACCAGCTCCATCGTCTCATGCGTTTCGGCGGCGCTCATTCCGGCGGTCGGCTCGTCCAGGCACAGAAGAAGCGGTTCGGTCGCCAGCGCGATGCCGATCTCGAGATTGCGCTGCTCGCCGTGCGACAAATTGCCGGCCAGCTCCTCGGCCTGGCCGCGCAGGCCGACCTCGTCGAGCACCGCCTCGGCCTTTTCCATGACGTCGCGATAGGCGCGGTGATGGCGCAGCATGCTCCAGCCGTGCCGGCGCGACTGCGCGGAGATCCGGACATTTTCGAGGACGCTGGCATTCGGCAGGATGTTGGTGATCTGGTAGGAGCGGGCGATGCCGCGCCGCGAGATGCGGTCGGGCGAGAGACCGGTGATGTCCTCGCCATTGAGAACGATACGGCCGGAGGTCGGCCGCAGGACGCCGGTCAGGCAATTGAAGAAGGTGCTCTTGCCAGCGCCGTTCGGCCCGATGACCGCGCGCACCTCGCCGCGGCGCACCGCGAAATCGATCCGGTTCAGCGCGGTCAAGCCGCCAAAGCGGATCGTCAGCGCCTCGGTGCGCAGCAGCGGCTCGGTGGTGGGTGGATCTTCTGACAAAAGTTCTGCGCTCACGTGCATTCTACAGCTGCTGGCTCCCCCTCACTCCAACCCTCTCCCCGCAAGCGGGGAGAGGGAGAAGAGCGAACGAGGGTGGTTCAGCTGCATTCCCTCTCCCCGCATGCGGGGATGCGCGGTAAGGGACAGGGTGAGGGGCTGTCGGCTCAGAGGACTATGCGCTGAACTTGCATTGCGGCGGGACCAGCGTCTTGTCCTTGGGCACCGTCTCCTTGATGTGGAATTTGCCGCCGTTCACCTCGTAGATGAACTCGCGCACAAAGGCCTGGTGGTCCTCCTTGCGCAGCGTCTTGTCGCCCTGCGGGAAGTCGGGCCCCTCCTTCATCTCCAGCCCTTCGAGCGCGGCGATCAGCTTGTCGGTGTCGTCGCGGCCCTGGAAGCCCGACTTCTCGATCCCGAGCTTCAGGCAGTTGACGGTCTCGAAATTGGATTGCACGTAGCGGTCGGGGAGCGGCCCCGACGGGTCGATCTTCTTCAGGCGCTCGACCGCCTCCTGGAAGAAGGCCTTGTGATAGGGCGTGTTGAGCGGCGGGTCGAGCACCGGGATGTAGCGGTTGATCGCGGTGAAACCGTCGATCTTGTTGCCGAGCGCCGGCAGGTTGGTCGATTCGCAGACTGCGCCGTCGCCGGCGAATTTGTACTTCTTGGTCAAGCCGAGGTCGTAGGCTTGGTTGCCGATCGTCACCCCGTCCTTGCCGAAAAAGATCGCGAACAGCCCGTCGAACTCGCCCGAGATCTTCGACAGGAACGGCGTCATGTCGGCGGTGCCGATCGGAATGCCGGTGGTGCCGACGACGCTGCCGCCGGCCTTCTTGATCTGATCGGCATAGGCGTCGCGGGTGGTCTGTCCCCAGGCGTAGTCGGCGAAGGCGATGTGCCACTTCTTGCCGAGCTTGCCGACCAGGTAGGGGGCGAACGCGACCGCCTGCGCCGGCGCGTAATCGTACGGGCGGAAGCTGTAGCGGCTGCATTTGCTCGTTGTGATCGTCGTATCGAGGCATACGCTGATCATGTTGACGACCTTGTGCTCCTCGAACACCGGCATGCAGGCGAGACAGATGTTCGACAGGACCCCGCCGACATGGACGTCGATATTGTCCTCGTCGAGCAGCTTCTCGGTCTTGCGGCGGCCGACGTCGGGCTTCGACTCGTCGTCGGCAACGATCAGCTCGATCTTGCGGCCGTTGATGCCGCCCGCCTTGTTGATGCGATCGACCGCCATCTGGCCGCCGACCAGCGCCGTCTTGCCGATGATCGCGGCGGCGCCGGACAGCGGCTGAATCATGCCGATGCGGTACGGCTTGCCGGCGCTCAGCGCCACCCGCGCCGGCAGCGGCGACAGCAGCGTGCCGCCGATGATCGCGGCGCTGCCGCCCAGGACGCGGCGGCGCGTCACCGCTCCCCGCTTGTCGTTGGCGCAGCCCTCGTGGTTTCCCGCCTTGTGGTTTTCGGCCCCGTGGTTTTCGGCCATTCCCCTCCCCTCCCCTTCTGGGCCCCGCATCGCAAGACCGGTGCCAAGCGGGCAACATAGCCCGGCCGCGCCGTCGTAGTGCGGCGTTGTCATTCGATGGTAGCGCGGCTGCCAGGGGGCCGGCCAGCCTCAAGTAAGAGTAGGGTACCGGCGATCAGGCGGTGCGGCGCCAGCGCAGCCAGCGGTAGCCCAAATAGCCGAGGGTCGCCGCCGCGACCAGCATGAGGAGCGGCGGGAGCGGCGACGGCCCGTCCGCGCGGAACGCGAGCGGCTGCTCCTCGCTCCCCTCGGCGGAGGAAATCCCCGCGACGACTTCGGGCTCGGTCTCGCGAGTGGCTGCGGTCGAGGTTGGTGCGGCGGTGATGGCTTCCGACATAGCTCGACTCCCGATGATTGCAGGCTCGCCCATTCAACATTTCGGCGAGCCCTTTGTCCGCCCGAGACGCGCCGTCCCCGCAGCTATGTCGCGGCGAGCCCCATCTGCCGCAGCGCCGCGCTGCCGAGCAGCCCGTAGGGGTTGCACAGCGTCTCGGGCAGTTCGAGGTGGCTGTAATGCTCGCCGACCACGAGGTCGACCGGCTTGGCGGCATCGCGCACGGCGGCGGCGAAGTCGCGCGCCTGGCGCTGGAACTCGGGGGTCTCATAGGTGCCATAGGCGACGATCAGCGGCGCTCTGAGGCGGTCGAGATGGCGGATCGGGCTCAGCGCCGCGACCATCTCGTCGGTGAATTTGACGTAGGAGGAGCGGTGCGACAGCCGCACCGGCGCCAGATCGTACATGCCGCTCGAACACAGCCCGCCCTTGATGAGGTCGGGCGGCAGGTCGAACTGGCTCGGCCAGTCGGCGGTCAGCGCCACCGCGGCCAGATGCGCGCCCGAGGAATGGCCGCCGACATAGAGCCGGTCGCGGTCGCCCCCGAAGCTCTCGGCGTTGCGCCACACCCAGGCGATCGCGCGGCACACCTGCTCGGCCATCGGGAAGAGGCTGCCGCCGGCGTCCTGCACCCAGACGAAATCCGGCACGACGTAATGCGCCCCGGCATGGATGAAATTCTCGGCCAGCGCGGCGTAGGTCTTGGCGGTGCCGGCGCGCCACGCCCCGCCGTGGATGAAGACAAAGATCGGCGCCGGCGCGGCCGCCTCTGTGCGGAAGATGTCGAGCTGCTCGATGTCGCTCGGCCCGTAGGCGCGGCGCTCGGGCAGGCCGATGCGGGCGCGGGCGCGCTCGCTGTTCCAAATCCAGCGGTCGCGCAATTGCTGGATGTTCGGCTGATAGGCCGCCTGGTCGTAGGCCGCATCGAGCTCGGCCTGCGTGTAGTCTAGAAAAACTCGCGGTCCTGGGCGGTCAGGCGCTTCGGTCGCCGTTTTCACTCGGCCCTCCCGCTGAAATTGGGTGCGCGTCGGACGGCCCCTCACCCGCCTCGCTGCGCTCGGCACCCTCTCCCCGCAAGCGGGGCGAGGATTACGGTCGCGGCACGACTCCCTCTCCCCGCTTGCGGGGAGAGGGCTGGGGTGAGGGGCACTGCGATGTCGGTCGCTTACGCCGGGAACAGCGCGATGCACTTGTCGGAGTTGAAGATGTAGCTCTCGATGTAGTCGACGATGACGGGCTCGCGCTTCAATTCGTGCATCGCGCCGCCGAGGCATACCCAGTTGAGGAACTCCTGCTGGCCGGCGTCCTCGATGTCAGCCGTCGTCAGCTCGCGCCAGCGCGTCAGCTTGCCCGAGGCCAGCTCGTCGAAGCGGGCCCGGTCGCTGGCGTTGTCGGGGTAGAGATAGTGGTTCTTCGGCGTCAGGAAGGCGTGCGACCACGATGACGAGGCGATCAGCGCGACGCGCCACGGGCTGTCGGCGAAGGCCCGCGCCACGGCGGCGCCGACATCGAAGCAGCGCTTCGGGTTGGGGCCGGGCGGATCGACCAGATTAGGGTCGGCGTCGCCGGTCAGGTGCGCCGTCGAGCCGCGCTTGGCGATGACCGAGGAGCCGTAGCAGTTCACGTGGAACGGGATGACCGGATAGGGGAAGCCCTTGCGATCGTAATCGAGGTACATCAGCGTGTTGATGAAGGCGTGCGGTAGCCCGTTCTCGTAGCGCATGCGGTAGGCGTAGCTGACGTCGTAATCGTCGGCGATCAGCTTGGCCGCCAGGGTCGAGGCTGCGGCGTGGTGGCCCTTGGTGTGGATCACCGTGTCCTTGCCTTCGCCCCAGATGTTCTCCGTCGGGCGGCCGGCGCGGGCATAGGGCCGCGAGTCGACCTCATCGAGCGCGAAGACGCAGAACGAGGGGACGCCATCCTCGCGGAAGTTCTCGTACTGGTCGTCGCCCCAGATCAGCACCAGGTCCGGGTTGAACGCGTCCAGCGCCTCGCGCGCCTTGCGGAAGCCGCCGACCAGACGGGCGCGATGCTCCTTGGCGGCGGCCAGCGGATCGGCCCATTCCTGGCGCATCGGCGCCGGCCACTTCGCCGGATCCTTCAGCTCGATCGGCACCTGGTCGCTGTTGAGGGTGCGGTTGAGGAGGCCCGCCATCTGCTCGTCCGGCTGAATGAGGCCGGGATAGTGCGTGACGCCGATACCGAGAATCTCACCCATCGCGTCCTCCCTTGCTGAATAGCTGCGGCACCCTATCACAAAAAGCTGCGCACGCATTCCTGACTGAACGCGTTTTCCCGCAGAGCCGCGATCCCGCCGAGGAATCCGGCCGCTTTGCTCAAGGCTGAATCGGGTTGCGGAGAAGCGGATGGCGAGGATCGAGCATGTCGTCGTGCTGATGCTGGAAAACCGCCCCTTCGACTGCCTGCTCGGACGGCTTTATCCTAAGAGCGACGGCTTCGACGGGCTCGACGGCAGCGAAAGCAACCCCTGGCACAAGCCCGGCGGCGAGATCGCGCAAGTCTCGGTGTGGAACAGTCGCGAGATCACGCCGCAGGCGGCGCGGCTGCCCGACCCGGAACCCGGCGAACTGTACGCCGACGTCAACATGCAGCTGTTCGGCCTTGGCGGCAACCCCGACGGCCGACCCGTCATGAGCGGCTTCGTCGACAATTACGCGCGCCAGCCGCCGCCTTACCATCCCGCTGATCCGCGCGGCGTCATGCATTATTTCCTGCCGTCGCAGGTGCCGGTGATCAGCCGGCTGGCCGCAGAATTCGGGGTCTGCGATCGTTGGCACGCCTCGGCCCCGTGCGAAACCTGGCCGAACCGCTATTTCGCCCATTGCGGCACCGCCGGCGGCTGGATCAACAACGACGCCTCGCACTTCCCCTATCAATGGCCGCGCACGATGCCGACGATCTTCCGCCGGCTCGGACGGCACGGCTGGAGCTGGCGCATCTATTTTCACGACCTGCCGCAAACCGCGACGCTGCTCGACCTGTGGCCGAAGATCCCGACGCATTTCTGCCTGTTCGAGGAGGAATTCGAACGGCATGCGCGCAGCGGCCGGCTGCCTGCCTACAGCTTTATCGAGCCGCGTTACTTCCCGAGCCTCCTCGCCGACAAGCCGCCCAGCGACGAGCACCCGCCGCACAATTTGCTTTACGGCGAGCAGCTGATCGCGCGCGTCTACAACGCCGTGCGCAACGCGCCGACCTGGCCGCGAACGCTGTTCATCATCACCTACGACGAGCACGGCGGCTGCTTCGACCATGTGCCGCCGCCGGCGGCGGTGCCGCCCGGCGGCCCCTATCCCGACGGCTTCACCTTCGACCGCTACGGGGTGCGGGTGCCGGCCGTCATCGTCTCGCCGTTCGTCGCGCCGGGCAGCGTCCTGCGGCCGCCGCCGCGCCGCGACGGCACCGCCGGCTTTCCCTTCGACCATGCCTCGATCCCGGCGACGCTGCAGCGGCTGTTCGCCAGCGGGCCGCCGCTGACGCCGCGCGTCGCTGCGGCGCCCGACCTCCTCTCGACGCTCGCTTTGCCGAGCCCCGACAATGGCGGGCCGCAGCGGATCGAGTTCGACCCGCGGCGACCGGAGGCGGGGGAGATGCGCGACTACCGCAGGCGCCACCACAACCGTCACCAGCGCGCTCTGCGGCACCCGAGCCTTGCCGTGCCGGCGCTGGCGGCCGCGGCTACCGGCTGGACGCGGGCCCTCGGCGCGAAGCTGACACCCCAGCGCGGCAGGCGCCGCTAACGCTTTCGGCGGTCACTCGCGGTGGTGGAAATGCCGCCAGACGTACCAGGCGACGGCGAGCACGATAAACGCGAGCACGACGACGTCGAACCGGTGCATGAAGGCGCGCAGGCGCGGGTCGCTGTTCCAATGCTCGCCGAGCTTGTACCCGACATAGGCAAGCGCGAAGCACCACGGCCACGAGCCGACAAACGTATAGATCTGGAACCGCAGCAGCGGCAGGCGGGCGATGCCGGCCGGCAGCGAAATGAAGGTGCGCACGACCGGCAACAGCCTCCCGATCAGCACCGCAACCCCGCCATAGCGCAGAAAGAACCGGTCGGCGGCGGCGAGGTCCCGGCGGCTGATCAGGATGATGCCGCCCCACCGCTCGATGAACATTCGCCCGCCGTAGCGCCCGGCAAGGTAGGCGATCGTCGAACCGAGATTGCAGCCCGCCGCGCCGGCGGTCGCGGCGAGCACCAGGTCGAAGCGCCCGGTCGACGCCAAATAGCCCGAGAACGGCATGATGATTTCCGACGGCAACGGGATGCAGGCCGACTCGATCGCCATCAACAGGACGATGCCGAGATAGCCGCCGGCCGCGATCGTGGCGATGACAAAACCAGCCAGCGCGCCAGTGATGTGCTCAAGCATCGGCTTCGTCGGCTGCAAGACTTCCATAACAACTAGTCATTCCGAGGCGCCGCGCAGAGGCGAACCCGGAACCCATATTCCAGAGGCTTATGTTCATGGGCTCCGGGTTCGCGCCGCTGGCGCGCCCCGGAATGACGATGTTCGTGGTCGCGGCGGTGACATGCAGAGAACTGGCGCGGCTGCTAACGCGGCAGCATGCTCGACCCCATCAGGAATTCGTCAATCGCGCGCGCGCATTGCCGGCCCTCGCGGATCGCCCAGACGACGAGCGACTGGCCGCGCCGCATGTCGCCGGCGGCGAACACCTTGTCAACCGTGCTGCGGTAGTCCTGCGTATCGGCGGCGACGTTGCCGCGCGGGTCGAGGGCAACGCCGGCCTGCTCCAGCAGCCCGGCGCGGCGCGTCCCGAGAAAGCCCATCGCCAGCAGCACGAGATCGGCCTTCAGCTCGAACCCGCTGTCGGGAATTTCCTGCATCGCCCAGCGCCCGTCCGGCCCCTGCGACCACCCGACCCGCACGCAGTCGAGCGCTTCGACCTGCCCGTTCTTACCGCGGGCGCGCTTGGTCAAGACCGCCCATTCGCGCGCGCAGCCTTCCTCCTGCGATGAGGAGGTGCGCAGCTTGAGCGGCCAGTCCGGCCAGACCAGCGCCTTGTTCTCGTGCTCGGGCGGCTGCGGCAGGATCTCCAGCTGGGTGATCGACAGCGCCCCCTGGCGCACCGAGGTGCCGATGCAGTCCGACCCGGTGTCGCCGCCGCCGATCACCACGACATGCTTGCCGGCGGCGCTGATCGTGCCACCGGGCGCCGCCTTGGCCTCGCTGTCGCCGGCGTTGCGCTTGTTCTGCTGCGGCAGGAAATCCATCGCGAAATGGATGCCGGCAAGCTCCCGCCCCGGCACCTCGAGATCGCGCGGCAGTTCGGCGCCGCCGGTCAGCGCCACCGCGTCGTAATCGGCGATGAGCTGCGCCACCGCGAGATCGGCGCCAATTTCGACCGAGGTGCGGAATTCGACGCCCTCGGCGCGCATCTGCTCGATGCGACGGTCGATCAGCGATTTCTCCATCTTGAAGTCGGGAATGCCGTAGCGCAGCAGCCCGCCGATGCGGTCGTTCTTCTCGAACAATGTCACCGCGTGGCCGGCGCGCGCCAGCTGCTGGGCGCAGGCCAAGCCGGCCGGGCCGGAGCCGACGACGGCGACGCGCCGGCCGGTCGGCCGCGCCGCCGGCAGCGGCATGATCCAGCCCTCCTGCCAGCCGCGGTCGACGATCGCGCATTCGATCGTCTTGATCGTCACCGGGTTGTCGTCGATGTTGAGCGTGCAGGCCGCCTCGCAGGGGGCGGGGCAGATGCGGCCGGTGAATTCCGGGAAATTGTTGGTGGAATGCAGCATCACCAGCGCGCGATGCCACTGGTCGCGATAGACGAGGTCGTTCCAGTTCGGGATCAGATTGTTGACCGGGCAGCCCTCGTGGCAGAACGGGATGCCGCAATCCATGCAGCGCGAGGCCTGCGCCCGCAATTCCGGCTGCGGCAGCGGGTGCACGAATTCCTGCCAGCTGCGCTTGCGCACCGCCGGCTTGTCATAGCCGCGGTCGTGCCGCTCGACCTCGAGAAATCCGGTCGGCTTGCCCATCAGCTGCCCTTCGCCCAGATACCAGCACGCCCGGCCGGCGCCAGACCGGTCAAGAATGCTGTCTTATATCGATACTGCCCTACCTACTGCCAACGATCAACGATAGCGCAAAGCGCCGCAGCCGCCAGCCGCCTATTCCGCTGACGAACCGGAGGCGGCGATCCCGCGGCTTGACGCCGCCGGGCGGCGAGCCATAAGGATCTCAGTATGAGCGAGGCGCAGCGACCGAGGCCCTACGACGCCCCCGAACTGGCGCGCAACGCCGCCAATTATGCGGCGCTGACGCCGCTCGGCTTTCTCGAACGCGCCGCCGCAATCTATCCCGACAAGCTGGCGGTGATCGATGCTGGCCGGTCCTTCACCTATCGCCAGTTCTACCAGCGCGTTCGGCGCTTTGCCGACGCGCTGCGGCAGCGGGGCATCGGCGCCGGCGACACGGTGTCGGTGCTGGCTCCGAACGTCCCGGCCCTGCTCGAGGCACATTTCGCGGTGCCGATGGTGGGCGCCGTGCTAAACGCCCTCAACTACCGCCTCGACGCCCGCACGATCGCCTTCATCCTCGGCCATGGCGAGGCCCGCATGCTGCTCGCGGACCGCGAATTCGGCGGGCTGACGACCGCCGCCCTGGAGGAATTCGGCCGTGACCTGCCGCTGGTCGAGATCGCCGGCGGCGAGGGGGATGCCGCGCTCGGCGGCGTCGAATACGAGGACTTCCTGCGCGAGGGCGACCCCGCCGCGAGTTGGTCGCCGCCGGAAGACGAATGGGCGGCGATCGCCCTCAACTACACCTCCGGCACCACCGGCAACCCGAAAGGCGTCGTCTATCACCACCGCGGCGCCTATCTCAACGCGCTCGGCAACGCCATCGCCTTCGGCCTCGATCGGCATGCGGTCTATCTGTGGACCTTGCCGATGTTCCACTGCAACGGCTGGACCTACCCGTGGGCGGTCACCGCCGTCGCCGGCACGCACGTCTGCTTGAGGCGGGTCGAGCCGGCGGCGATCTTCGCGGCGATCGCGGAGCACCGGGTGACGCATCTTTGCGGCGCGCCGATCGTCCTCAACATGCTGGTGCACGACCCCGGGGCGGTGAAGTGCCGGTTCGATCATGTCATCGAGGTCGCGACCGGCGGAGCCGCGCCGCCCTCGGTCGTCATCGAGGCGATGGAGCGGATGGGGTTCCGCGTCACCCATCTTTACGGCCTCACCGAGAGCTACGGCCCGTCGACCGTCTGCGCCTGGCAGGAGGAGTGGGCTGCCCTGCCGCTCTCCGAGCGCGCCGCCAAGATGGCGCGGCAGGGCGTCAGATATCCGACGCTCGACGGCCAGCGCGTCGCCGACCCCGCGACGTTAGGGGACATGCCGGCCGATGGCGCGATGATCGGCGAGCTCCTGCTGCGCAGCAATACGCTGATGAAGGGTTACCTGAAGAACCCGGCGGCGACGGAGGAGGCATTTGCCGGCGGCTGGTTCCACACTGGCGACCTCGCCGTCCAGCACCCCGACGGTTACGTCGAGATCAAGGACCGCTCGAAGGACATCATCATCTCGGGCGGCGAGAATATTTCCTCGATCGAGGTCGAGGAGGTCCTCTACCGTCATCCCGCCGTGATGGAAGCCGCCGTCGTCGCCAGGCCCGACGAGAAATGGGGCGAGACGCCACGCGCCTTCGTCACGCTGAAGGAGGACGCCGGCCCGGTCAGCGAAGCCGACATCATCGCCTTCTGCCGCGCCAACCTGGCGCATTTCAAGGCGCCGAAATCCGTCGTGTTCGGCCCGCTCCCGAAAACCTCGACCGGCAAGATCCAGAAATACGCGCTGCGCGAGCGCGCGAAGAGTTAACGCTGATGTTGGGGAAGAAAATGGGAAAATATGGAATGTGCGCAGAATTGGCTGCTCGAAAAGCGGGCGTAGGAGTCAATCCGATTTTGGCCTGGAAAGAAGCGGCAACCTCAATTTTTCCGAATAGCATTTCGTCGCGCATGAAGGGTTGCCCGAAGGACGCATTCCTTGGCCTATGTGAAGATGGCTTAGTAAACGGTGTTCCGAGCGGAAGCTACACCAGGTCACGGCTCAACAAGTCCTACGCGATTCGTGCGGTAACTCTCTTAAGAGCCGCCGAGGGTAGCACGGACGAGTACGGGCTTTGGCACAAAGTCGTGGGTGGCGGCGAAAAAGCACACAATGGTCAGATGGACGTTGTGCTTGCACTATGGCGTAGAGGTTTACTTGCAGTCCCCTGATCAAGGTGTGGTGTTACGTTGAAGAACGCGAATGCGATTGATCTGCCAAGCTTCTCCCTGGCCGGGCAGATGGCGCTGGTCACCGGCGCCTCGTCCGGGATCGGGCATCATTTCGCGGCGGTGCTGGCGGCGGCCGGCGCCAAGGTGGCGGCGGCGGCGCGGCGCGTCGACCGGCTCGAGGAACTGGCGCACGGCATCGTGGCGGCGGGCGGCACCTGCCTGCCGGTCGCCTGCGACATCACCAGCCGGGACAGCATCGTCGCCGCGATCGCGGCTGCCGAGGCGCGGCTCGGGCCGTTGTCGATCCTCGTCAACAATGCCGGCGTCGTCGTCTCGAAGCCGCTGTTCGAGCATACCGAAGAGGATTGGGACTACGTTGTCGACACCAACCTCAAAGGAGCCTGGCTGGCGGCGCGCGAATTCGCGCATCACCTCGTCGCGCAGAAGCGGCCCGGCCGCATCATCAACATCTCCTCGATCCTCGCCTCGCGCACGATCGGCCGCGTCCCGGCCTATTGCGCCGCCAAGGCCGGGCTGTCGCACCTGACCAGCGTGCTGGCAATGGAACTGGCGCGCTACGGCATCCTCGTCAACGCGCTCGCCCCCGGCTATGTCGAAACCGATTTCAACCGCGCCTTCTTCCAGACCGACGCCGGCAAGGCTCTGATCGGCCGCATCCCCTTGAAGCGCATCGGCCAGCCCTCCGACCTCGACGGCGCGCTGCTGTTTCTCGCTTCGCCGGCCGCCGCCTATGTCACCGGCGCCGTCATCGCGGTCGATGGCGGCCATGCCGTTGCCGCCATTTGACCCGGCGCCGCTCACGCGCTTCCTGGCGACGGCGAGCGGCGCCGAGCGGGTCGAGATCGGCAGGCTAGAACTGCTGCCGGGCGGCGCGATCCGCGAAAACTGGGGCTTCACGGCGGTCTTCGCCGGCGGCCGCCTCGCCGGCGCGCAGCCGCTCGTATTGCGCACCGACGGCCCGACCGGCATTGCTTCCAGCCTCACCCGGATCGAGGAATTTGCGCTGCTGCGCGCGGTACACGCTCCCGGCATGAGGGTCCCGGAGCCGCTCTTCGCATGCGCCGATCCAGGCGTTATCGGCAAGCCGTTTTTCGTCATGCGCCGGCTTCCCGGAAAGGCGCAAGGGCGGCTGATCACCACCGAGCCGGCGGTGCAACCGGTACTCCCGGCCATTGCCTATTTTCTTGGCGGCCAACTGGCACGCCTTCAACGCATCTGCCCGCCCCGGGCCGACCTCGCCTTCCTGCCGATGGTGGGGCCGGCCGAGCATATTGCGTCCTTTCGTGCCTATCTCGACGGGCATCCCAACCCGCGGCCGGTGCTTGAATGGGCAATCCGTTGGCTGGAAAAAAATATCCCAGATCCGTTGCCGCCGGTGCTGTGCCATCGCGACTTCCGCACCGGCAACTATTTGATTGACATGCGCCCCGTCCGCGGCGACCGGCCGGACATCACCGGCATCCTAGACTGGGAATTCGCCGGATGGGGCGATCCCGACGAGGATATCGGCTGGTTCTGCTGCAAGGGCTGGCGCTTCGCGCGGCTCGACCGCGAGGCCGGCGGCATTGCCGCCCGCGATCCGTTCTATACCGGCTACGAGAGTATCGCCGGGCGTCGCCCCGATCCGCGGCGCGTGCATTTCTGGGAGGTGCTGGCGAATGTCCGCTGGGCCGTCATCGCCTTGCAGCAGAGCGACCGGCATCTGGTCGGCGGCGCCCGCGACCTGTCGACCGCGATCATCGGCCGCCGCGCCACCGAGTGCGACCTCGAACTGCTGCTGCTGCTCGATCCCGAAGGCGCCGCGACGAGAAAAACCCCCTCTCCCCCATCGGGGGAGAGGGTTGGGGTGAGGGGGCAGGCCGTGGAACCGCCCTCACCCTCGCAGCCCTGCGGGCTGGGCGCCTCCCTCTCCCGCAATGCGGGCGAGGGGCTAAGCATTCGCGATCTGCCGGGCGGGGCCGGGCTGCTGGCGCTGGCGCGTGAGGAACTGCTCGGCGAGCTGCTGTCGCTGCTGCCGCCCGAGCGCGAGCGGCAGGCGCGCCTGATCGCCACCGCGATGGCAATCGCCGAGCGGGAGTTGACTGCAGGCGATGCGCCGGATGGCGACATTGCCCAGCGGCTGGCGGAATTCTACGGTGTGCGCGAGCAAGGCCTGCCGCTGCCGCGCCGCCTCGCCGCTGACCTGCGCGCTGGCGCATTCGAGCCATGCAGGGGGCGCGAGCGGCAAGCGCTTGCGGTATTATGGACTTTGACAATGCAGAAATTGCGCGAGGCAAACCCGGGTTTCCTCGCCGCAAACGGTTTCGGAGACTGAGCACTTGGCCCAAACGAACGTGCATTCGCTCGCCGCGGCGGCGCCCGCCGCAGCCTCCCAGAGCGCGCAGAGCGCCGTCCGCGAAGCTATCGAGGCC